>JANMAW010000321.1:0-6084 GCA_031360005.1 Rhizobacter sp. | reverse complement strand
ACCGCTCGGCGCGTCGACCTTGTGACGGTGGTGGGCCTCGATGATCTCGATGTCGTAACCCTCGTTGAGCGCGCGCGCTGCCATGTCGAGGAGCTTGAGCATCACATTCACGCCGACGCTCATGTTGGGCGCCATCACGATCGCGATGTGCCGCGCGTGTTCGGCGATCTGGGCCTTCTGGGTGTCGCTGAAGCCGGTCGTGCCGATCACGGCCTTGACGCCGAGTTCGCGGCAGACCGTCAGGTGCGCCAGCGTGCCTTCTGGCCGGGTGAAGTCGATCAGCACCTGGGCAGTTGCCAGGCCGTCGCGCAGGTCCGCGGTGATCAGGGTGCCGCTGGCGCGGCCGAGAAACGCGCTGGCGTCGTGGCCGATGCCGTCGCTGCCGGCCACGTCGAGCGCGCCCGACAGCGTGATGCCGGCGGCGCCTTCGATCGCCTCGATCAGCGCCCGCCCCATTCGGCCCGAGGCACCGGCGACCGCGACGCGAACGGGCGGCGCGGCTGCGTTGACCACCGATGTCATTGGGGCGGCTCGAGCGGCGGGTAAGCGCGCGCCGGCCCGACCGGCTCGACCTCGACCGTCGACGGCTTCGGCGGCACCGGCAAGGCCTTCAACTGCTCGGGCGTCAATTCGAGCGCGGGGGTGTTGCGCGCGGTCTTGAAGGTGTCGATCGACGCGACAAACTCGCGCTCGGAAGGCAGCGGGCCACCGGTGTCCATGCTCGTGAACTGATCGCCGGTGAACAGCACCAGCACGCGGCGCGATTGCGGCTCGGTGCCTTGGCGTCGAATCGTGAACACGTAGTCCCAACGGTCGGCGTGGAACGCATCGGCCAGCAGCGGCGAGCCGAGCACGTCGCGCACCTGAGCCCGGTTCATGCCCGGCCTGATCGCGTCGGCCTGTTCGCTGGTGATCACGTTGCCTTGCACGACCTCGACCTTGTACGGCGTGATCACGCCGAGGAAGCTGTCCGACGATTGCAGCGACTGGCAGCCGGCCAGACCGAGCGCGCCTGCCACGAGAACGCCGAGAGGCATCGGGACGCGCAACGACGCACGAAAAGACGAATGGAAAGCCATGGTGTGGGTAGCGGCACGCCGGCAGCCGGCGCGAACCTCGATATGATCATTCGATTCTAGCGGTTGACCCTTTCGCCTCGGCCGCGGCCTCACCTGATGCCTGCCCGAACCTGCCTTCCATGACGCACGCCGACGAACTCAAGAACAGCGGCCTGAAGGCCACGCTGCCTCGCATCAAGGTTCTGGAGATGTTCCAGAAGACCACGCAACGCCACATGAGTGCCGAAGACGTGTTCAAGATGCTGCTGGCCGAGGGCGCCGATGTCGGCCTGGCCACGGTCTACCGGGTGCTGATGCAGTTCGAGCAGGCGGGCATCCTGTCGCGCAACCATTTCGAGAGCGGCAAGGCGGTGTTCGAGCTCAACGAGGGCAAGCACCACGATCATCTTGTGTGCGTCGATTGCGGCCGGGTCGAGGAATTCTTCGATGCCGAGATCGAACGGCGCCAGCGCAACGTGGCCCAGACCCGCGGCTTCGAATTGCAGGATCATGCGCTGGCGCTGTACGCGACCTGCACGAAGAAGAACTGTCAGTACAAGACGAAGTAGCGGATCTTTCGGTCGGGGGCATGGCGCCCGCTCCGTCGCCGATCGCGGCCTGGTCGACATCCATGAATGGCGCTCCGTCGCCGTTCGCGCTGCGCGCTCTACTCGGGCTTGAGCATCGCCTTCGCGTGGCGCTCGATGAACTCTTTGTAGGTGTCGATGCCGCGCAGCTGCAGGATCGTGTTGCGCACCGCGGCTTCGACCAGCACCGCGAGGTTGCGCCCCGCATCCACCGCGATCACCGTCTTGCGCACCGGCACGTCGAGGATCTCTTCGCCCAGCGATTCGTAGGGCAGGCGCTCGAAGTCTCGGTCCATCGTTTCCTTGCGCACCAGATGCACGATCAGCTTGAGGCGCATTTTGCGACGCACGGCCGTCTCACCGAAGATCGCCTTGATGTCGAGCAGCCCGATGCCGCGCACCTCGAGCAGGTTCAGCAGCAGGTCCGGGCAGCGACCTTCGAGCCCGGTCTGCGAGACGCGATACAGGTCGACCGCGTCGTCGGCCACCAGGCCGTGGCCGCGTGAGATCAGCTCCAGCCCGAGCTCGCTCTTGCCCAGTCCCGATTCTCCGGTGATCAGCACGCCGACGCCGAGGATGTCCATGAACACGCCGTGTCGCGTCGTGCGCTCGGCGAAATGCTGGCCCAGATAGGCGCGCACCACGTCGATCACGTGTCCGGCCGATTCGCCGGTCGCGAACAGCGGGATGTCGGCGCGGTCGCACATCGCGACCAGATTGTCCGGCGCCGCCTCGGCGTCCGCGACGATCAGCACCGGCGGCTCGAGCGCGACGATGCGCGAGATGCGCCGTTCCGCGACCTCGGGGGTGCTCTGGTTGAGATACGCCACCTCGCGCCTGCCGACGATCTGCACCCGGTACGGGTGGATGTAGTTGAGGTAGCCGACCAGATCCGCTGCCGACTGGGCGTTGCGCACCGCCGCTTCGTCGAAGCGCCGTTCCGGATGGGCATGGCCGGCGATCCACTCCCAGTGCAGGATCTCCCGGTGCTCTTCGAACAGCGCCTCCGCGCTGATGACGGTGGGCTTCATGCCGCCGCGAACGGGTGCACTAGGCCACCGACTTCAGCGGTTCCCAGTCGGAGATGAGCCGATGCACCGCGGCCGCCTCGGGCTCGCTTTTCAAGCGCTCGCGCAGTTCGCGATCCGACAGCATCTCGGCGATCTCGGAGAGGATTTCCAGGTGCCGCTGGGTTGCCGCCTCGGGCACCAGCAGGAAAATCAGCAGGCCCACGGGTTCGTCGTCGGGTGCGTCGAACGGGATCGGCTGCTGCACACGCAGCACTGCAGCGAGCGGATTCTTCAGGCCCTTGATGCGCCCGTGCGGGATCGCGACGCCGTGCCCCAGGCCGGTCGAACCCAGCCGCTCGCGCGCGAACAGGTTGTCGGAGACCGTCGCCCGCGCGATCGCGTGCTGGTTCTCGAACACCAGTCCGGCGTGCTCGAACGCGCGCTTCTTGCTGGTGGCGTCGACATCGATTTGCACGTTGCTGGCAGGCAGGATCGCAGCGAGACGGTTCATCAGTGGCACACGCGAAGGGCTAGGGTTGGGCTCCGGATCAAAACAACGATCGCAGAGATGACAGGGTCGTGAATTATGAAGTGCATGCCGGCGTCAGGGGCAAGTCGATGCCACCGCGTCACGAGATTGTGCATGGGCTGCTGCATCGCAGCAACGAACCGCGCCCCCCGTTCGCGGGGATGCCGCGAGCATGAAAAAGGCGGCCCGACGGCCGCCTAGGTTGATTGCCGAGCGGTTCAGACCGGCGTCGCGTCGATGCGCTTGGGCGCTGCATGGTGGTGGTCCTGGACCTTGTCCTTGTGGCGGCAGACCTGGCGGTCGAGCTTGTCCATCAATTGGTCGATGGCAGCGTACAGATCCTCACTCGATTGCTCGATGAAGATGTCCTTGCCTTTGACGTGCAGAGTCACTTCAGCCTTTTGCCTGCGTTCCTTCTCCTTCAGCTTCTCCACCGACAGCAGCACGTTGATGTCGACAACCTGGTCGAAGTGGCGTGTGACCCGGTCCAGCTTGGTCAGCACATATTCCCTGAGGGCTGGAGTGACATCGAGGTGATGGCCGCTGATGGTCAGATTCATGAGGGTTCCTTTGCAGGGGTGGAGAAAGCAGGAGGCCGCGAAACGAAGGCCCGGTCGGGGCCGGGCAATGCAGGGCCGTTGAAGCCAGTGTGCCCACCTTCCGTTCCGGTGACAAGCAGCTGACACCGATACTCACAAGGTCGCGTTCCGGGCTTTGCCGACGAATCAGTTCAGGCAGGTCGCCGGGCCCCGGCGCCACGAGCGGGGAGCGGTGCCGGGTGCGATAATTCGACGTTGAACATCGCAGTCTTGCCTGGACCTCCCTCTTCATCGGTGACCGTCCGTTCCAGCTTTTGCCGCCCCGCCTGACGCACCCGGCAGGCATCGGGGCGAGGCGATTCTCCCCGTCAACCCCGAGACCTTCGCTGCGTCCGCTGCCGCGGCGCCGTGAAACGCGTTGGAGCCCCCATGCTCAATGTCTTCACGCTGGCCAACGGCCGGTTGTTCCAGGAAGAAATCGAAAGCCTCGAAGCGTTGGCCCACGTGCGGCCGGTGTGGGTCGATCTGGATGCACCGACGGCAGAAGAAAAGGGCTGGATTGCCCAGCACTTCGGCTTGACCATCCCGGCCGATGCCGTCGATGACGACCTCGAAGAGTCGGCGCGTTTCTACTATGAAGAAGACAACGGCGAACTGCACATCCGGTCCGACTTCCTGATCGACGACGACGAAGCCCCGCGCAACGTTCGCGTGGCCTTCATCCTGTTCAAGAACGTGCTGTTCTCCGTCCACGACGAGGAACTGCCAGTGTTCCGCCTGCTGCGGCTGCGCGCGCGCCGCATCCCGGCGCTGATCGAAGACGCCAAGGACGTGCTGCTCAAGCTCTACGACGCCGACGCCGAGTACAGCGCCGATGCGCTCGAAGGCATTTACGACAGCCTCGAGTCGGTGAGCGCGCGCGTGCTCAAGCACGACGTCAACGACCAGGCGGCAGGGGAGGCGCTGAACGCGATCGCCCGTGAGGAAGATCTGAACGGCCGGATTCGCCGCAACGTGATGGACACACGCCGCGCGGTGAGCTTCATGATGCGCAGTCGCATGCTCAGTGCCGAGCAGTTCGAAGAGGCGCGCCAGATCCTGCGCGACATCGATTCGCTCGACAGCCACAGCACCTTCCTGTTCGACAAGATCAACTTCCTGATGAACGCCACCGTCGGCTTCATCAACATCAACCAGAACAAGATCATCAAGATCTTCTCGGTGGCGAGCGTCGCGCTGCTGCCGCCGACGCTGATCGCCAGCGTCTACGGCATGAATTTCCAGGCCATGCCCGAGCTCCGCTGGTCGTTCGGCTACCCGTTCGCACTGGCGCTGATGCTGGCTTCGGTAGCGGCGCCGTTCATCTACTTTCGCCGCAAGGGCTGGCTGCGCTGATGCCGGCCCGGGCCGCCGATCGTCAAAGGCCGGTGGCCCGGTGGATCGCCCGGAAGTAGACGCCATCGCCGAGCAGCGCCAGCGCCTTGACCCACAGCGTGAAACGCTTCGGGAAGTGGATCTCGAAGCGCCCGGCCGCCCAGCCCTTCAGGATCTCGTGCGCGGCCTGTTCGGGGCTGAGCAGTGCCGGCATGCTGAAGTCGTTGTGCGCCGTCAACGGCGTTGCCACGAAGCCCGGGTTGATGACGGACACGCTGATGCCCGAGTCGCGCAGATCGAGGTACAGCGTCTGCGCCAGGTTGATCAGCGCCGCCTTCGTCGGCCCGTAGGCGAGCGACTGCGGCAAGCCGCGGTAACCGGCCACGCTCGACACCAGGCTGATGTGCCCGGCCTTCTGCTTCAGCACGACCGGCAGCACGGCGTCCAGCATGTGCAGTGCACCGACATAGTTGATGCGCTGGTGCTGCAGTGCCTCGTCGAGGTCGAAGTCGGTGGCGCGCATCGGCCGATAGTGACCCGCACAGTACAGCGCCAGGTCGATGCGCCCAAACTGCGCGACGATGCGCCGCGCGCCGACGGCCATCGCGTCGCGATCGGTGGCATCGAGCGCGAGCGCCAGGCTGCCGCTGTGCTCGCTCTCGAACCTCTGCAGCAGTATCACGTTGCGCGCCGACACGACGACCTGCGCACCGCGCGCATGCAGCAGCTTCGCAGTCGCGCGGCCCATGCCGCTGGAGGCTCCGACGATCCAGACGGTGCGGCCGGCCCAGTCGGTGATCGGCGGGTTCAGCGCCATCAGACGCGCTGCAGCGTGAACTGCATGACGCTGGTGTTGTGCGTCGCAAAAGCCGCCTCGCAGTAGCCGAGGTAGAACTCCCAGATGCGCATGAAGCGGGCATCGAAGCCGAGCTGGCGAACCTTGACTTCGGCGCTCAGGAAGCTCGCGCGCCAGCGCTTCAGCGTCTC
>JANMAW010000315.1:0-1954 GCA_031360005.1 Rhizobacter sp. | reverse complement strand
GTGTTCGACAATGTCGCCTTCGGCCTGCGCGTGAAACCGCGCAAGCAGCGTCCGCCCGATGCGGACATCAGGCGCAAGGTGCATGACCTGCTCAACCTCGTCCAGCTCGACTGGCTTGCCGACCGCTTTCCGCCGCAGCTTTCGGGTGGGCAGCGCCAGCGCATCGCGCTCGCGCGTGCCCTCGCCGTCGAGCCGCGCGTGTTGCTCCTCGACGAGCCCTTCGGCGCGCTCGACGCCAAGGTGCGCAGGGAGCTGCGCCGCTGGCTGCGCCGTCTGCACGACGATCTGCATATCACGAGCATCTTCGTCACCCACGACCAGGAAGAGGCGCTCGAAGTCGCCGACCGCGTCGTGCTGATGGACCACGGCCGGGTCGAGCAGGTCGGCTCGCCGACCGAAGTCTACGAACGCCCGGCAACGCCGTTCGTCTATGGATTCCTCGGCGCGGTCAATCGCTTCTCCGGGCACGTCGAAGGCGGGCACCTGCGCGTCGGGACGCAGGCCCTGCCGCACTTTTCTGCCGGCCTGACGCAGGGCGCGGTGGCGCTGGCCTTTGCGCGCCCCCACGAGCTGACAGTCGTGACAACGCAGGTCAGCAACGGCATCGAGGCCAGGGTCAGCCGCGTGCTCAGCTTCGGCGCGCTGAGCCGCATCGAGCTGACCGGTGCCGATGACCAGCACTTCGAGGTCGAAACGACACGGGACGATGCGCAGGGGCTGGCGTTGCAGCCCGCGCAGCGCGTCTGGCTGGTGCCGCGGCGCCTGAGCGTGTTCGAGGCGGGCGACGCGAAGCCCCGGCAGAACCTCGCGGCGGTGGCCTGATGAACTTCCAGCAACTGCGGATCGTCCGCGAGGCGGTACAGCGCAACTTCAACCTCACCGAGGTCGCGAATGCCCTCTTCACATCGCAATCGGGCGTCAGCAAGCACATCCTCGATCTTGAAGACGAGCTCGGCATCGAGCTCTTCGTGCGCAAGGGCAAGCGCCTGACCGGCCTGACCGAGCCGGGCAAGGAGTTGCTGGGTATCGTCGAGCGCATGCTGATCGACGCGAAGAACATCAAGCGCGTGGCCGAGCAGTTCGCGAACCGCGACGAAGGCCGGCTGACGATCGCCACCACGCACACGCAGGCGCGCTACGCGCTGCCGCAGGTCGTGCGGCGCTTCAAGCTCGCGTATCCCAAGGTGCACCTCGTGCTGCACCAGGCCGGCCCGGCCGAGATCGTCGCGCTGCTGCAATCGGGCGAGGCCGACATCGGCATCGCGACCGAGGCGCTCGACAGCGGCAACGCGTTCGCAAGCTTTCCGTTCTACGACTGGCACCACCTTGTCGTGGTGCCGGACGCCCACCCGCTGGCCGGACGCCCGAAGCTCACGCTGCAGGCCCTGGCGGAGCACCCGCTGATCACCTACCACGCCGGCTACACCGGCCGGCCGCGGATCGACGCGACCTTCGCCGAGGCCGGGCTGGTGCCCGACGTGGTGATGTCCGCGCTCGACGCCGACGTCATCAAGACCTATGTGGAAGTCGGGCTCGGCGTCGGCATCATCGCGTCGATGGCCTTCGATCCGGCGCGCGACGTGGCTCTGAGAAGCATCGATGCGTCGCATCTGTTCCCGCCCAACACCACCCGCATCGCGGTGCGGCGCGGGCACTATCTGCGTGGTTACGCGTACCGCTTTCTCCAGGAGTGCTCGCCGAGCCTGACGCCGGCCGTCGTGAAGGGCGCGCTCGGCGCCGAGTGACTCAGCAGAGCAGCTGCTTCCGTGCGCGGTGGATGCGCACGAACAGGTTCTCTTCGCTGATGCCGAGTTCGCGGCACACCGCTTCGGTCGACTTTTCCTCCAGTATGCGCAAGCGCATCGCGTCGCGCAGCCCGGCGGGGAGCGCTTCGATGCGCTTCAGCGCGCGCGTCAGCGCCTGCTGCTGCTCGGCGACCTCGTCGGGGCGGGGT
>JANMAW010000307.1:0-3290 GCA_031360005.1 Rhizobacter sp. | reverse complement strand
CGGCGTCGGTGGTCTACACCGGCACGCACGACAACGACACCACGCACGGCTGGTGGCGCACCGCACCGGAACGCGAGCGCGCGTTCGCCGCGAGCTACCTTGCCGCCGCCGGGCACGACGTGCACTGGGCGATGATCCGCGCCGCCTGCAACTCGGTGGCCAACACCGCCGTGTTCCCGATGCAGGACGTGCTCGGGCTCGACGGCCGGCACCGCATGAACCTGCCGGGCTCCACCGTGGGCAACTGGAGCTGGCGCTTCGACTGGCCGATGCTGGGCACCGAACCCGCGCGCGTGCTCGGCCTGATCACCGCCGCCTGCGGGCGCGGGCCGTTCGAACTGCTGGGCTTGGCAGACTCGGCGTAGCAGAGCGGCACTTTCGCACGAACTGTTGCAACTTGCCCGCAATACTGGCTTCCTATGTGCGCCAGCACACAGACGCGAACGCTGTGGCTCTCTAAAACCACCCTTTTACGCAAGACACCCGATGCGGCCACCCTGCAGGAAGACAACATGAAACACCTCCACAGCCTCTTCACTTCCTCGATCGGGTGGATCCCCGCATTGCTGGTCGCATTCGTCGCTGGCTGCGGCGGCGGCGGTCTCGACCCGATCCTCGGTACCCCGGGGGTCAAGTCCACCGACCTCACCCCTCCCACAGTGACTGCCATCAACCCGGCGGCCGGTTCGACCAGCGTCTGTCTGACGAGGACCGCCACCGCAACATTCAGCGAGGCGATGGATCCGGCCACCATCAGTGCCGCGAACTTCACCGTGACCGACGGCGGCGTGGCCGTTCCCGGCACCGTCAGCTACGACGCGACGACCAGGGTCGCCAGCTTCGTCGCGACCAACGCGACCGGCTTCGCTCCGAGCAGGCTACTGGTCGTGACGATCAAGTCCGGCAGCACCGGCGTCAAGGACGTCGCGGGCAACGCGCTGGCCGCTGACCGCGTCTGGAGCTTCACGACCGGAACCCAGGCCTGTGTGGCGGCTGTGAATCTGCGCACCATCGCAACATACGGGGGATTCGGCGGCTCCGCCGGCGTCACCAACCAGGGCATCAACACGGTCGTCGGCGGCGACCTCGGCACGACCGCGGCATGCACGCTGATCACCGGCCTCCATAACGCGGCCAACGTCTACTCGGAGACACCGCTGAACATCGGCGCGGTCAGCGGCAGCATCAACTGCGCTCCGCCGGCACCGGGTACCGCGACGACGATGGCGCTCGCGACGCAGGCGCGTGCCGATGCACAAACCGCGTACAACGACTTGGCCGCGCTGCCGGCCGGCAGCGACCCCGGCGCCGGCCAACTCGGCGGGCTGGTGCTGCCGCCGGCCGTGTACACCTCTGCGGGCGGCACGTTCAACATCACGACCGGCAACCTGACCTTGGACGCGCAAGGCGACGCGAACGCGGTCTGGGTGTTCCAGAGTGCGTCGGCGCTGACCGTCGGCCAGACCGCGACGCCGCGAAGCGTGTTGCTGATCAACGGCGCGCAAGCCAAGAACGTCTACTGGCAGGTCGGCAGTGCCGGCCGGATCGAGGACGGCAGCACGATGGTCGGCACCATCATCGCGCCGGCCGGGGTCACGATCTCCACCGCCGGCCAGACCATACAGACCACGCTGACCGGGCGTGCCATCGGCCTCACCGCGTCGGTGACCATGGTCAACACCACCATCGTTGCGCCGTGACCGCCAGGCCACACGTGCACACCGCCCAGAGACTGTCTGAAAGAACGAGATGAAATCAATCCATGCATTGCGCCTGCTGAGTCTGGCCGGACTCGGCTCCCTCGCCGCCGCTTCATCATTCGCGCAGGAAGGCGGCTACTTCTACGGCGGGCTGTCGATCGGCCAGTCGCGCGCGAAGATCGACGAGGAGCGCATCACGGCCAACCTGCTTGCCGCGGGGCTGACCACTTCGTCGATGGCGCGCGACGAAAGCGACACGGCCTACAAGCTGTTCGGCGGGTACCAGCTGAACCGGAACTTCGCACTCGAGGGTGGCTATTTCAGCCTCGGGAAGTTCGGCTTCACCTCGACCACGGTACCGGCCGGTACCCTCAATGGCCAGATCAAGCTGCAAGGCGTCAACCTCGACCTGGTCGGCACGTTGCCGCTGACCGAGCGTTTCTCGGCCATCGGCCGGGTGGGTGGGCAGTACGCCCGTGCCCGTGACAACTTCAGTGGGAGCGGCGCCGTCAGCGTGTCCAACCCGAGCCCGAGCAAGAGCGCGTTCAACTACAAGTTCGGCGCCGGACTGCAGTACGAATTCAGCCCCTCGTTCCTGATCCGCGGCGAAGCGGAGCGCTACCGCATCAACGACGCGGTCGGCAACCATGGCGGCGTGAATGTGGTGTCGGTGAGCCTGGTGTTCCCGTTCGGCCGTAGCCCGCCCCCGGCACCGCGACCGATGGCAACAGCGCCGGTGTATGTGGCCCCTGCTCCGGCCCCCGCGCCGCCGCCACCGCCGCCGCCGCCGCCGCCGCCAGCCCCGCCGCCTGTTGTGGTGGCGATCGCGCCGCCGGCGCCCGTCGTCGCGGCACCACCGCCGCGCCGGCGTGTGACCTTCGCGGCCGATTCACTGTTCACTTTCGACCGCACGGCGATCCGCCAGGAGGGCAAGGCCGATCTCGACTCGTTCGTTCATGACCTCAAGGGCACGCGCTACGACGTGATCACCGTCGAAGGGCACACCGACCGGCTGGGCTCGAAGGCCTACAACCAGAAGCTGTCGCAGCAACGCGCCGAGGTGGTCAAAGCCTACCTCGTCAACTCGGGCGGCGTCGATGCGTCGAAAATCTCGGCCGTCGGCAAGAGCGCGTCCGCGCCCGTCACGAAGCCCGGCGCCTGCAAAGGCACCAAGCCGAGCGTGAAGCTGATGGCATGCCTGCAGCCAGATCGCCGCGTCGACGTCGAGGTCGTCGGAACGCGCGTGGGGGTCGCCTCGGCGCAGAACTGATCTCATAACGTCCGGCCCGGGCGAGTGGCGATTCTGCGGGAGCGCTGCTGCCCGGCTTCAGGGCGGATGAGGTCAATGACTTCAGGAAGGCGACCAGCGCGGCCCGGTCCGAGTCGGTCAGCAGTAGCGGGCTGATGCGAGGGTCCTGCGCAGGATCTGCCGGCGTGCCACCGCGCGCATAGTAGTCGACCACCGCATCGAGCGTGTCGAACGATCCGTCGTGCATGTACGGACCCGTCAGCGCAACATTGCGCAGGCTCGGCGTGCGGAAGGCGCGCAGGTCGGCGGCGCGTCGCGTCACTTCGTGGCGCCCGAGGTCG
>JANMAW010000303.1:0-3170 GCA_031360005.1 Rhizobacter sp. | reverse complement strand
ATCGGCGCGTGCGCGAACTGGCCGTACAGCGCCGTCAGCATCAGCACGATCACCATCGGCGCGAGCAGCATGCCGCCGAGCGCGGCGAACGCTCCGCGGGTGCCGAACGCGCGGTCGCCGATCATCAGTGCAAGGTTGACGATGTTCGGCCCAGGGAGGACCTGGCTTACCGCGAGCATCTCGACGAACTGTTCACGGGTCAGCCAGCGCCGACGTTCGACCAATTCGCGCTGCGCCACCGGAAGCACGCCTCCGAACCCTTGCAGCGCGAGACGGTTGAATGCGAGGAACAGCTCGCGCGGCGATGCCGGCGCCGCCAGCTGCTCGGGCGCGTCGGGGTCGACGCTCATGCGAAGCGCACCGCTTGGCGCCCGGCCCAGAGGCTCACCGCGATGGCCGCCATCATCCAGCCCAGGCCGACCCAGTGGAGCGGCTCGAACCCGCCGTGCGCGATGAGCCAGCCACCGCTGCCGGCGCCTGCCGCCTGGCCGAGGTAGATCGCCGAGGTGTTCAGCGCCATCAGCGCCGGGGCCAGCGCGGGTGCCGCGAAGCTCAGGCGCGCCTGCTGGGTCGAGTTCGACGCGAAGCAACCCAGTCCCCACGGGATCAGCACGAGCGCGATGCTGGCCGGGCCGGCGCCGAGCGGCCACAACAGCAGCGAGGTCGCCATCAACGTCATCGTGACCGCGACCGCGACGTTGGCACCGACGCGGTCGATCACGCGGCTGAGCACGACATTGCCGATCAGCCCGAACGCGCCGAACCACATCAGCAGCAGCGTGATCTGATCGGTGTTCAGACCCAGCACCTGCTTGTAGTACGGCGTGAAATACGAGAACAGCGTGAACTGCCCCGCGCCCGACAGCGCGGTGACCAGCACCATCGCCATCAACACCGGGTGCGTCAGAACATCCTTCCAGGCCCGCAACGACAGCGCCGCCGGCCGCACGCCGTCGGGGATGACGCGGAACACCCACAGCGCAGCGACGATCGACAGCGCCGCGACCGCGAAGTACGCGACGCGCCAGCCGTAGGTCTCGCCGAGCCAGGCCGACAGCGGCAGGCCGAGCACCGATGCCAGCGACCAGCCGAGAAAGATGAAGGTGATCGCGCGGCCGCGCTCGTGCGGCGCCGCCATGAAGCCGACGGCGGCCGCCGCCTGCGGCGTGAACACCGCGGCGGCCAGCATCGTGATCGCGCGCACCGGCCAGAGCGCGGCGTAGCTCGGCATCAGCGCACACAGCGCGTGGCCGACGCCGTACCACAGCAGCGCGAGCGAAAGCAGGCGGCGGCGGTCGAAGCCGGCGACCCAGCCGGCGAGCAGCGGCGCGCCCAGCGCCATCGTCGCGGCGGCGATCGAGATCAACTGGCCGGCCATCGGCACCGACACCTGCAGCGAGCCCGCGACGTCGTTGAGCGTTCCGGCGGCCGCCATGACACCGCAGGCGATCACGAAGTTGCCGGACATCAGCGCCCAGCGCGCGCCGGCGCTGGCGCCGCGAGGGCCGGGCGGCGCTGCTCGCCCGGTCATCGAAGCACCCGAAGCGCCTCGGGGTTGACGACGTTGGTCGGGTTGCCGTTGATGAAGTTGACGACGTTCTCGAACGCTGCCTTGAAGTACAGCTCGTAGCTGTCCTGCTCGACATAGCCGATGTGCGGCGTGCACACCGCGTTCTCGAGGCGCAGCAGCGGGTGGCCTTGAAGAATGGGTTCGCTCTCGAACACATCGACCGCCGCCATGCCGGGCCGGCCGCGGTTCAGCGCTGCGACCAGCGCGCCTTCCTCGATCAGTTCGGCCCGCGACGTGTTCACCAGCAGCGCGCTCGCCTTCATGCGCGACAGCGCGTCGAGCTTGACGACACCGCGCGTGCTGTCGTGCAACCGCAGGTGCAGACTGATCACGTCGCAGCTCTCGAAGAATGCCTCGCAGCAGGTTGCCGCTTCGAACCCGTCGCGCACCGCTTGCGAGCGCGCCGATTCGCTGCCCCAGACCGTGACCTGCATGCCGAAGGCCTTGCCGTACCCGGCCACCAGCTGGCCGATCCTGCCGTAGCCCCAGATGCCCAGCGTCCTGCCCTTGAGCATCACGCCGAGGCCGAAGTTCGGCGGCATCGACGCTGCCTTCAGCCCCGACTGCTGCCACGCGCCGTGCTTCAGGTTGCCGATGTACTGCGGCAGCCGCCGCATCGCCGCCATGATCAGCGCCCACGTCATCTCGGCGGGCGCCACCGGCGAGCCCACGCCTTCGGAGACGGCAATCCCCATGCGCGTGCAGGCATCGATGTCGATGTGCGAGCCGGCCTTGCCGGTCTGCGAGATCAGCCGCAGCTTCGGCAGCTTCTCGATCAACTGCTTCGGGAACTGCGTGCGTTCGCGGATCAACACCAGCACTTCGGCGTCGCGCAGCCGCACCGACAACTGGCCGATGCCCTTGACGGTGTTGGTGAAAACCTTCGCGTTCAGTTGCTCCATCACGCTCGCGCATTTGAGCTTGCGCACCGCGTCTTGATAGTCGTCGAGGATGATGATGTTCACGGGATCGGGGGTCGTCTCGGTGCTGCCTTGCCGGCTCGGCCCCGATTGTGCACGGCCGCGCTGCTGCCTGTAGCATGCGTGCTCCCAAGAGACGACCTCCGGAGAACAGCCATGTCCATCACGATGCATTCGGCCAGCGTGCCGATCTTCACCCGCATGCTCGGCAATCTCGGCACCTGGCTGGACAAGGCCGAGGCCCACGCGCAGGCGAAGAAGTTCGATCCGGCGGTCTACCTCGGCGCGCGCCTGGCGCCCGACATGCTGCCGTTCACAACGCAGATCCAGATCGCCTGCGACGGCGCGAAGTTCGGCGTGTCGCGGCTGGCCGGCGTCGATGCGCCGAAGTTCGACGACAGCGAATCCAGCATCGCCGAGTTGCGCGAGCGGGTGCGTGCGACGATCGAGTTCATCCGGTCGGTGCCGGCCTCGAAGCTCGACGGTACCGAAGCCAGGGACGTGACGATCCCGCGCCGCGCTGGCCCGATGACGATGAAGGGCGAGGCTTACCTGAAGCACTACGTGCTGCCGAACTTCTTCTTCCACATCACGACCGCGTATGCGCTGCTGCGTCACAACGGCGTCGAGCTGGGCAAGACGGATTACCTGGGCGCGCCGCAGCAGTGATGTATCGGGTG
>JANMAW010000254.1:0-5046 GCA_031360005.1 Rhizobacter sp. | reverse complement strand
TCACCGGTGCGCCACCGTGTTCTTGCGCCTGCGCGCAAAGCGGCCGTCACGATGATCAGCTTCGCAGCAGGTCGTTGATGCTGGTCTTGGCACGCGTCTGCGCGTCGACGCGCTTGACGATCACCGCGCAATACAGGCTGTACTTGCCGTCGGCACTCGGCAGGTTGCCGCTCACCACGACCGAGCCGGCCGGGATGCGGCCGTAGCTCACCTCGCCGGTGGCGCGGTCGTAGATCTTCGTGCTCTGGCCGATGTACACGCCCATCGAGATGACGGAGTTCTCTTCGACGATCACGCCCTCGACGACCTCGCTGCGCGCGCCGATGAAGCAGTTGTCTTCGATGATCGTCGGATTCGCCTGCAGCGGCTCGAGCACGCCGCCGATGCCCACGCCGCCCGACAGATGCACGTTCTTGCCGATCTGCGCGCACGAACCGACCGTGGCCCAGGTATCGACCATCGTGCCTTCGTCGACGTAAGCGCCGATGTTCACATAGCTGGGCATCAGCACCACGTTCCTGGCGATGAACGAGCCGCGTCGCGCGACCGCCGGCGGCACCACGCGCACGCCGGTCTCGCGCATCTGCGCTTCGTCCAGATGGGCGAACTTGGTGGGCACCTTGTCGAAGAAGCCGAGATCGCCGGCGCGCATCAGCTTGTTGTCGTTCAGCCGGAAGCTCAGCAGCACCGCTTTCTTGACCCACTGGTTCACCGTCCACTGGCCCACGCCCTGGCGCTGCGCGACGCGCAGGCGGCCGGCGTTGAGTTCACCGATCACCTTGTCCACCGCCTGATAGATCTGCGGGCTGTTGGTGGCGTTGATGGCCGCCCGGCCCTCCCAGGCGAGGTCGATGAGGCCTTGCAGCTCGTGAACGTCAGCGGGGCTTGCTTGGGTCATGGTCGGATGCTCAATGCGATTGGACAAAGGAAACGATGCGCTGCGCTGCTTCAAGGCATTCCTCGACCTCGGCGACCAGCGCCAGCCGGATGCGGCCTGCACCGGGGTTCACGCCGTGCGACTCGCGCGCCAGCAGGCTGCCCGGCAGCACCGCCACATTGTATTGAGCGAGCAGCGAGCGTGCGAACGCGACGTCGGCGCCGTGGCGCATGTCGCCTGCATGACCGATGTTCGACACGTCGGCCCAGAGATAGAAGCCGGCGTCGGGCAGCGCCACGTCCAGCACTCCGGCGAGCAACGGTGTGACCTGCGCGAACTTGGCGCGGTACTTGTCGCGGTTCGCCGCCACGTGGGCCTCGTCGCTCCACGCCGCGATGCTGGCGCGCTGCACCACCGGGCTCATCGCGCTGCCGTGGTAGGTGCGGTAGAGCAGGAACTGCTTCAGGATCGCCGCGTCGCCGGCGACGAAGCCCGAGCGCATGCCGGGCACGTTCGAGCGCTTCGACAGGCTGGTGAACGCGATCAGGTTGCGGAAGTCGCCGCGGCCGAGCTGCGTCGCCGCTTCCAGCGAGCCGAGCGGCGGTTCGTCGCGGAAGTAAATTTCGGAGTAGCACTCGTCCGACGCGATCACGAAGCCGTGGCGCTCGCTCAGTTCGAACAGGCGTTGCCATTCGGCGAGCGGCATCACCGCGCCGGTCGGGTTGGCGGGAGAGCAGACATAGAGCAACTGCGTTCGCGCCCAGACGCCCTCGGGCACGCTGTCCCAGTCGGCCGCGAAGTTGCGCGTCGAATCGCTGTTGACGAACGCGACCTGCGCGCCGCCGAGCAGCGCCGCGCCCTCGTAGATCTGATAGAACGGATTCGGGCAGACGACCGTGGCGCCCGGCTGCGTCGGGTCGATCACCGCTTGCGCGAGCGCGAACAGCGCTTCGCGCGAGCCGCCCACCGGCAGCACCTGCGTGTGAGGGTCGACGCTGACGCCGTAACGCCGCTGGATCCACGCCGCGATCGTCTCGCGCAACGCCGGCTCGCCGGCGGTCGAAGGGTAGCGCGCCAGGCCCTTGAGGTTGTCGATCACCGCCTGTTCGATCAGTGCCGGCGTCGGGTGCCGGGGCTCACCCAGTCCCAGGCTGATCGCCGCGAACGCAGGGCTCGGCGTGATGTCCTTCGTCAGCGCGCGCAGCCGCTCGAAAGGGTAGGGGTGCAGCTTCGACAACAACGGGTTCATGGGCGGCCCGCCCGGCTCAGAACAAGCCGCTCGCAGCGGCGTGATCCGGCAGTTCGACCACCGGCTGCGGCTTCCAGCCCTTCTTGCGATGCTCGGCGACCACGTTGGTGTAGATGCCGCCGCGCACATACCACTTCGCGGTGATGCGGACGAAGCGCGGGCGCACGGCCTCGACGATGTCGTCGACGATCGCGTTCGTCACTTTCTCGTGGAACGCACCTTCGTCGCGGTAGCTCCACATGTAAAGCTTCAGGCTCTTCAACTCGACGCAGAGCTTGTCGGCGACCATGTCGATCGTCAGGTGCGCAAAATCGGGCTGGCCGGTGAGCGGGCAATGGCAGGTGAACTCCGGGATCTGGAACTGGATCGCGTAGTCTCGCTTCGGCGCCGGGTTCGGGAAGACCTGCAGCGCCTTGCTCGGCGCGGTCGGGGGATTCGCGGGTGCCCGGCGTTGGACGGCGGGGCTTCGGGCGGTGGCGGACTTGGCCATGATCGGTGAGGTTTCGAGAGGCTTTCGGGCGGGGTCGCGATGGTATCATCCGCGCTCCTCGGAAACCCGCAGATCGCGGCGTTTTCTCAACTGAATCAATCACTTAGGCGCTACCTGCCTGCCCAGAGCCTGCCGGCTTGCAAGCCGGCGGGCGCTCCAAGCTTACAAACGCCGCGCAGGCAGCGTTTGCCTTACGCTCTCCGCCCCATGCGCCTGAACTCGATCAAGCTCGCCGGCTTCAAGTCCTTCGCCGAGCCCACCAACTTCCAGCTGCCGGGGCAGCTCGTCGGCGTGGTCGGGCCGAACGGCTGCGGCAAGTCGAACATCATGGACGCGGTGCGCTGGGTGCTCGGCGAGAGCAAGGCGAGCGAGCTGCGCGGCGAGTCGATGCAGGACGTGATCTTCAACGGCTCGGGGCTGCGCAAGCCGGCGTCGCGATCCAGCGTCGAGCTCGTCTTCAGCAACGAAGACGGCCGCGCCGGCGGGCAGTGGAACCGCTTCACCGAGATCGCGGTGAAGCGCGTGCTCACGCGTGACGGCACCAGCAGCTACTTCATCAACAACCAGCCGGTGCGGCGCCGCGACGTTCAGGACGTGTTCCTCGGCACTGGCCTCGGCCCCCGGGCCTACGCGATCATCGGCCAGGGAACGATCAGCCGGATCATCGAGAGCAAGCCCGAAGAGTTGCGCCTGTTCCTCGAAGAGGCGGCCGGCGTCTCGAAGTACAAGGAGCGCCGCCGCGAGACCGAGAGCCGGCTGAAAGACACGCGCGAGAACCTCGTCCGCGTCGAGGACATCCTGCGCGAACTGAACAGCAACCTCGACAAGCTGGAGAAACAGGCCGAGGTCGCGAGCCGGTATCGCGCGTTGCAGACCTCGGCCGAACTGAAGCTGCACCAGCTCTGGTTCCTGAAGCACCGCGACGCGGCGAACGAAGAAGCGCGCGTCAGGAAGGCCGTGCTGGAAGCCAGCAACGCGCTCGAGGCACGCACCGCCGAACTGCGCCACGGTGAGGCCGAGCTCGAAAGCATTCGCGAGAGGCATTACGCGGCGAGCGACGAGCTGCATGCGTCGCAAGGCCTGCTCGCCGAAGCGGCGCTCGAGGTGAGCCGTCTCGAGGAGCGCATCCGCTACGTCGTCGAAGGCCGCGCGCGAGTCGAGCAGCGGCTGGTCGAGTTGAAGCTGCAGACGGGGCAATGGGTGCAACGCCAGGCGCAGGCGCAACGCGAGATCGAGGAGATCGGCGCGCAGATCGGTGGCGCCGACGCGCAGGGCGAGATGCTTGCAGCGCAGTCCGAAGAGCACTCGGGCAAGCTGCCGAGTTTCGAAGACGCGGTGCGCAACGCGCAGAACACCAGCAACGAGCAGCGCACCAGGGTCGCGGCCGTGCAGCAGCAGATCCAGGTGCTCGCGGCCGAGAGCCGCGCCCTCGACGACCAGCGCCGCCAGTTCAACGCGCGCCGCGACAAGCTCGCCGCCGAACGCGACCAGCTCGCCGCCCCCGATCTGGAGCGGATCGAAGAACTCAAGCGCCAGCATGCGGTGGCCGAGGAAGCGCGAGGTGTGGCGGATGCGCGGCTGCAGGAGCTGAACCACCAGGTGCCGGCGCTCGACGACGAGCGTCGCGCGCGGCAGGAGAGCGTCAACGTCGAGAGCGGCAGGCAGGCCGATCTGAGCGCGCGCCTGGACGCGCTTCGGGCACTGCAGGAGAAGGTTCAGACCGAGGGCAAGCTCAAGCCCTGGCTCGCCAGGCACGGCCTGGATTCGCTGCGCGGGCTGTGGACGAAGATCCACATTGAATCGGGTTGGGAGACCGCGCTGGAAGCCGCACTGCGCGAGCGCATGGGCGCGCTGCAGGTGGGAAGGCTGGAGACCGTGCGTGCGTTCGCGAGCGACGTGCCGCCCGCGAAGCTGGCGTTCTATACGCCCCCACAAGCCGCGATCGCAAACACCCACCAGACCTTGTCCAGGCTCAGCGACATGCTCGACCTGAACGATGCCGGCCTGACAGCCTTGCTCAACGACTGGCTCGAAGGCGTGTACACCGCGGTGACGCTCGACGATGCCCTGGTCGAGCGCGCCAGGCTGACGCACGGTGAAGTCATCATGACGCGCGACGGCCACTCTGTGAGCCAGTACGCGGTGAGTTTCTATGCGCCCGACTCGGAACAGGCTGGCATGCTCGCGCGTGGGCAGGAAATCGAGAACCTCGAGCGGCAGCTTCGTGCGCAGGTGTCGATTCACGAAGAGTCGCGCAGAGCGCTGGTGCGGGCCGATGCGGCGTACACCGATGCGTCGCAACGCCTGGTCGGCGCGCGCCGCGAAGCCGGCGAGACGCAGACGCGCGCGCACCAGTTGCAGGTCGAGTTGCTGCGCCTGTCGCAGCTCGCCGAGCAGACCGGCACGCGCCGTGCCCAGCTCGACGACGAG
>JANMAW010000232.1:0-1569 GCA_031360005.1 Rhizobacter sp. | reverse complement strand
TACACACGGCACCCGGCCGGCTGGACCGCCTATGTGCTCAGCCCCGACATGAAGCTACCCGGCGCGATGCGCCTGAAGGAATCGCGCCGCGTGCCGATGTGGAACGGGCCGATCGAATGCCGGCTGTTTCGCTTCGATCTGGTCGCCGGCTCCGCGCGCAAGGCGGGCTGACGCGCATCACGTCGACGCGGGGGCGCGCCATGGCGCTGCATCGCGAGCCAAGCCAGCGCGTACACGGCCCGCAGCTCCAGCACGATCGAATCGAGGTTCGACAGCGTCCGGGCGCGGGTCGTGACAAGCGCACCTGAGCCCGAACGAAGTCACCCTCATGGTCGTGAAGATCATCGTATCCATCGCCGCCTTCGCGGTCGTTTTCTCTTCGGGGCGGCACGCCTGGGCGACCGCGTGGTGCCGCCGATGAACAGCAAGTTCAGAAGCCCGAAGGTTCATCGCGGCGTTCCGGCGAAGCTCAGTGCGAGATGAGCCAGCAGCGCCAACGGCGCGGTATCGGCACGCAGCACGCGCGGCCCGAGCGACACCGCAACGAATCCCGCCGCGTGCGCCGCCGTTTCCTCGACCGGCGCCAGGCCCCCTTCCGGGCCGCTGAGGCACACCAGGCCCGCCGGCGGCGGCGCGATCGCGGCGATCGGCCGGGCGTCACCCAGGCTCAGCATCCAGCGCGTCAGATGGTCGGGCGGCAGCGCACGCAGCCATTCGGACAGCGCGCACACCGGGGCGATGTGCGGCACGCGGGTGCGCCCGCTCTGCTCGCAGGCCGCAACGGCGACGGCCTGCCAGTGGGCAACCTTCTTCTGCGCACGTTCGCCGGAAAGTCGCAGTACGGAGCGCTCGCACAGCAGCGGCTGGATCACGCTGGCGCCGAGTTCGGTGGCCTTCTCGATCACCGCGTCCATGCGTTCGTTGGCGGGCATGCCGAGGGCAAGCGTGACCGGCAGCGGCAGCTCGCGGTCGACCGCGTGGTGCGTGCCGAGCCGCACGATCACTTCGCTGCGGCCGATGCGCGCGACTGTCGCGTCCCATTCGCCGCCCGCGCCGTCGAAGATCCGGATCGGCGCGCCGGGCTGCAGCCGCAGAACCTGCACGTGGCGGGCCGGCCCGGCGGGCAGCGCGAGCGAGTCGCCGGCCCGCACGGGCCGGTCGACGAAGAAGCGGGGAGGCATTCGGCGAGTGTGCCCCAGGCGCCGCGCAGCAACGTTGCGGCGGGCAGTCCGGGCGGTGAAGCCGCGGGCATCCACCAAGAGCCGCGACGGGGCGCGTGCGTGGGCCTGGCGCGGGCGGCGCGGCGCATTCTTGCCGGCGCAACGCTGTGACGGCTCACTGCGCGCGGCGACGCAAGCGCCAGCGCCAGCGTCGCAATGCGGCGCGAAACGCCCGCCAGCGCGGCGAGGCGTTCAACGCGAGCCGCACGCGGCGCCGAACGCCGAGCCGCACCCCGCGCCACCAGCGCACCAGCCGCGCGAAGCGCGGCAGCCGCATCAACTGCGGTTCGGTCAGCACGAACACGCGGCCGCCGATCGCGGTGCCGACCAGCTTGGCCGCGACGACGAC
>JANMAW010000215.1:0-1887 GCA_031360005.1 Rhizobacter sp. | reverse complement strand
CGCGCCGCCCGAATCGTTCAGCCCGATCACCGGGGCGCCGACCTTCATCGCCTGGTCCATCACCTTGCAGATCTTTTCGGCGTGGGCCTCGCTGAGCGCGCCGCCGAAGACGGTGAAGTCCTGGCTGAAGACGAACACCAGGCGGCCGTTGATCATGCCGTATCCGGTGACCACGCCGTCACCCGGCGGGCGGTTGTCCTGCATGTCGAAATCGAAGCAGCGGTGCTCGACGAACATGTCCCACTCTTCGAACGTGTCCTGGTCGAGCAACAGCTCGATGCGCTCGCGCGCGGTTAGCTTGCCCTTGCGGTGCTGCGCCTCGATGCGCTTGACGCCGCCGCCCAAGCGCGCACTGGCGCGCTTGGCTTCGAGCTGCTGGATGATGTCGTGCATGATTGGTTTACCCTGGTTCGAACAGGTTCAGCAGCGCGCGCGCGGCCGATGATGGCGCCACGCGTGCCTCGGTCACGTCGTGCATCGTCTGCGGCAGCGCCGCGCGCACCGCGGCGTGCTCGCGAAAGTCGGCGTGCAGCCGGGCGTGCACGATGTCCCACATCCAGGCCAGCGCCTGCTGTTTGCGGCGCGCGTCGAATTCGCCGCTCGCGTGCCTCATGCGATGGAATTGCTCGACGCAGCCCCAGAACGCATCGATACCCTGGCCCTTCAGTGCGCTCATCGGCAGCACGGGCGGGTGCCAGCGGCCGGCGCCGTGCGCCGGGTCGCCATGGAAACTGAACAGGCGCAGCGAGCTGGTGATCTGCGCCTGCGCGCGGGTCGCCGCGTCGAGGTCGATGTCGGCCTTGTTGATGACGACCAGGTCGGCGAGTTCCATCACGCCCTTCTTGATCGCCTGCAGGTCGTCGCCGGCGTTGGGCAGCTGCATCAGCACGAACATGTCGGTCATGCTGGCCACCGCGGTCTCACTCTGGCCGACGCCGACGGTCTCGACGATCACGACGTCGTAGCCGGCCGCTTCGCACACCAGCATGGCCTCGCGCGTCTTCTCGGCCACGCCGCCGAGCGTGCCCGACGCCGGGCTCGGGCGGATATAGGCGGCATCGTTCACCGACAGCAGTTCCATTCGCGTCTTGTCGCCGAGGATCGAGCCGCCGGACAGGCTCGACGACGGATCGATCGCGAGCACGGCGACGCGGTGCCCTTTGCCGATCAACGCCAGCCCGAAGACTTCGATGAAGGTCGACTTGCCCACGCCCGGCACCCCCGAGATCCCCAGCCGCATCGCCTTGCCGGTGTGCGGCAGCAGCGCATTCAGCAGCGCGTCGGCGCGCGCGCGATGGTCGGCGCGCGTCGATTCGAGCAGCGTGATGGCCTTCGCGAGCGCGCGCCGCTCGCCGCGACGCACGCCTTCTGCGAGTGCCTGATCGGCGGGGATCGGATTCACGCGCCGCTCAAGCCTTGACGAGGCTGGCCTTGATCTGCTCGAGTACGTCCTTCGCGCTCGCCGGGATCGGCGTGCCCGGGCCGTAGATGCCCTTCACGCCGGCCTGGAACAGCATCTCGTAGTCCTGGCGCGGAATCACGCCGCCGACGAACACGATGATGTCGTCCGAACCCTGCGCCTTCAGCGACTCGATGATCCCCGGCACCAGCGTCTTGTGCCCCGCCGCCAGCGTGCTCACGCCCACCGCATGAACGTCGTTCTCGATCGCCTGGCGGGCGCACTCTTCGGCGGTCTGGAACAGCGGACCGATGTCGACGTCGAAGCCCAGGTCGGCGAACGCGGTGGCAACCACCTTCGCGCCGCGGTCGTGGCCGTCCTGCCCGAGCTTGGCGATCATCACCCGAGGGCGGCGGCCGTGTGCCTGCGCAAAATCGTCGATCTCTGACTTCAAGGTGTCCCACCCTTCGGCGCTGTCATAGGCTGCT
>JANMAW010000191.1:0-4385 GCA_031360005.1 Rhizobacter sp. | reverse complement strand
GCCGGCGCGCGGGCCTTCGAGGTCGACGGTCTCGATGCTGAGCGGGGCACCGGACTTCCAGGCGACGGCGGCTTTGGTTTTCAATGGGCGTTCCTCGTTGCGGGTGGGGCAGGGGGATTCTGGCGCATGCGGCGGGGCGCTACGTCGCCCGGCGCGAGGCCGGCGAACGCGGTCCCTACAATCGCCGCACTTCGTCAACGCGTCCGTCTCATGCAAGTGAACGCATCCAGTTTCAAGGCTTACGACATTCGCGGCGTGGTCGGCGCCGGCATCGATGCCGAGTTATCCGAGCATCTCGGCCGGGCGTTCGTCAGCGCGGCGCTCGCGGCCGGCGATCGCGCTGTGGCGGTCGGACGTGACGGGCGCCTGTCGGGGCCGACTCTCGTGGCCGCGGTGATCAAGGGCCTGGCCTCGACCGGCCTCGATGTCGTCGACCTTGGCGCGGTGACGACGCCGATGCTGTACTACGTGGCGGCCACGCGCGCCCGCCACGGCTGCCGTAGCGGCATCATGGTCACCGGCAGCCACAACCCGAAGGACTACAACGGCTTCAAGATGGTGCTGGCCGGCAACGCAATCTACGGCGATGAGATCCAGAACCTGCGCCGCCGTATCGAGGCCGAAGACCATGTGCACGGGGCGGGCCGCTCGGCCGCGATGAACATCGGCGCCGAGTACCGCGCGCGCATCGTCACCGACTGCCGCCTCGCGCGGCCGATGAAGATCGTGGTCGACTCCGGCAACGGCATTCCGGGCGCGTCGGCGCCCGGCATCCTGCGTGCGCTGGGCTGCGACGTGATCGAGCTTTACTCCGAGGTCGACGGCGACTTCCCGAACCACCACCCCGACCCGAGCCGGCCCGAGAACCTGGCCGACCTGATCCGCACCGTTCGCGCGACCGGAGCCGAACTCGGCCTCGCGTTCGACGGCGATGGCGACCGCCTCGGCGTCGTCACCAACGACGGGCAGATCATCTACCCCGATCGCCAGCTGATGCTGTTCGCGACCGACATCCTGAAGCGCCAGCCGGGCGGCACGATCATCTTCGACGTAAAGTGCACGCAGCGCCTCGCGCAGGTGATCCGCGAGGCCGGCGGCACGCCTCTGATGTGGAAGACCGGCCATTCGCTGGTGAAGGCCAAGCTGCGCGAGACCGGGGCGCCGATCGGCGGCGAGATGAGCGGGCACATCTTCTTCGCCGAGCGCTGGTACGGCTTCGACGACGCGACCTACACGGCGGCGCGGCTGCTCGAGATCCTGTCGCGCAGTGCGAACCCGAGCGAGGTGTTGAATGCGCTGCCGACCAGCTTCAGCACGCCGGAGCTGAACGTGCCGTGCGCCGAAGGCGAACCGAAAGCGGTGGTGCAGCAGTTGCTGGCCACCGCGACCTTTCCCGGCGCGAAGGAAATCATCACGATCGACGGGCTGCGTGTCGACTACGACGACGGTTTCGGGCTGATCCGCTCGAGCAACACGACGCCGGTGCTGGTGATGCGCTTCGAAGGCCATACCGCGGCGGCGCTGCAGCGCATCGAGACCGACTTCATGGCCGCGCTGCGCAAGGTCAAGCCCGACGCGCGGGTCGCGGCAGCCGCGCATTGAGATGTGGGTTGAAGTCCGCTCCATTTGCGGCCCGGCGCTCGGCCCGCATCCCAGGACCACCCAAGAGCCCCTTCGTGGCCCCGGCGGATCGGCCGTGCTACCCGGCGGTCGAGCGGCTGCAGTGATCGCGTGCGCGTCCTGATCGTTAAGCTCTCGTCGCTCGGCGATGTCGTGCACTGCATGCCGGTGGTGCACGACATCGCGCGGGCGCACCCGGGCGCGCAGATCGATTGGGTCGTCGAACCCGGCTTCGCGCCGCTGCTGCGACGCGTCGCCGGCGTCAACGAGGTCATCGAGTGCGCGCTGCGGCGCTGGAGCAAGGCGTGGTGGACGGCAGGCGTGCGGCCGGAATGGCGCGCTTTCCGCGAGCGGCTGCAACGCCATCGCTACGATGCGGTGCTCGACCTGCAGGGGCTTACCAAGTCGGCCGTCATCGCGCGTCTGGCGAATCTCACGAGCGAGGGCGCGAGTTACGGTCTGGCGAACCGCACCGAAGGCGCGAGCTTCGAGGCGCCGGCGCGCTGGCTGGTCGATCATGCGATGCGCGTCGAGCCGCACATCCATGCGCTCGATCGTGCGCGCGTGCTGGCCGCGCGCGCGCTCGGCTATCGTTTCGAAGGGCCGCCGCGTTTCGGTCTGCGTGCGAATGTCGCGGTGCCGGCCGGCGCGCCGACGCTGGTGCTGGTGCATGGCAGCTCGCGCGACGACAAGCGTTGGCCCGAAGCCTCGTGGATCGAGCTGGGCCGGCGCGCGATTTCACAGGGCTGGCGCATCGCGCTGCCGCAGGCGGGAACGGTGGAGCTGGAGCGCGCGCAGCGCATCGCGATCGCGCTCGGCGAGTCGGCGCAGGTCTGGCCCGCAGGCGGCCTGGATGTGCTGGTCGACCGGCTGGGCGCGAGCCAGGGCGTGATCGGCGTCGACAGCGGGCTGAGCCACATCGCGGTCGCATTGAACCTGCCGCACGTGCAGATCTACAACTGGCCGACCGCATGGCGGACCGGGCCGCAGGCCGAGCACGGGCACCGGCACCAGGTGTCGGTCGAGGCGAAACCGACGCCGTCGTTCGACGCGGTCTGGGCCGCCTGGACGCGCGTCCGCGAAGCGTCCTCGTGAGGCTGCTGCGCGAAGCGCTGGCGCGCAGCGGCTATTCGCTGCTGCTGCGTCTGGCGGGGCCGGCCTATCTGTTGCGCCTGTGGCTGCGCGGCCGGGCCGAACCGCTGTACCGGGACGCGCTGGCCGAGCGCTTCGGCAGGTACCGCGGCGCGCCGAGTTCGGGCTGGGTCTGGGTGCATGCGGTCTCGCTCGGCGAGACGCGCGCCGCCGCAGCGCTGATCGACGCGCTGCGCATCGAGCGCCCCGGCATGCGGCTGCTGCTGACGCACGGCACCGCGACCGGCCGCGAAGCCGGTCGGGCCTTGCTGCGCGACACCGACCGCCAGGCCTGGCTGCCGTACGACACGCCCGGTGCCGTGCGGCGCTTCCTGGTGCAGTTCCGCCCCGCGGTCGGCGTGCTGCTGGAGACCGAGGTCTGGCCCAACCTGCTGCTGGCGGCGCGGACGCAGCGCGTGCCGATGGTGCTGGCCAATGCGCGCCTGAGCCCGAAGAGCTTTCGCCGAGGCCAACGCCTCGCGGCGGTGCTGCGCCCGGCAGTCGAAAGCCTCGCGCTCGTGCTCGCGCAGACCGAAGACGACGCGAAGCGCATCCGAGCATCGGGGGCGCCCGTCGTCGAGGTCAGCGGCAACCTGAAGTTCGACCTGACGCCCGACCCGGCGCAAACCGCTCAGGGCGCCGACTGGCGCGCGCTGCTGAATCGCGACGTCGTGCTGGCCGCGATCACGCGCGAAGGAGAAGAGGCGATGCTGCTCGCTGCGTGGGCGCGCGCGGGCGTGCCGGGTGCCTTGCTGCTGATCGTGCCGCGCCATCCGCAGCGTTTCGACGAGGTCGCGAACCTTGTGCATGCGGCGCATCTGACGCTCGCACGGCGCAGCGCGTGGGACCGGACGCCGCCGCCGGATGCGCTGCAGGCTCAGGTCTGGCTCGGCGACTCGATGCGCGAGATGGCGCTGTACTACGCCACCGCCCGCGTCGCGTTGCTCGGCGGCAGCTTCGCGCCGCTCGGCGGCCACAACCTGATCGAGGCGGCGGCCTGCGCCTGCCCTCTGGTGATGGGCCCCAGCACCTTCAACTTCGACGAAGCGGCCGAGCTGTCGCTCGCCGCCGGCGCATCGCTGCGCGTGGCTGACATGCAAGCCGGGGTGGCCGAGGTGAGCGCGCTGCTGCGCGATCCGCGCAGGCTGGCGCGGTCGTCGGCGGATGCGCTGCGCTTCGCCGCGCGGCATCGGGGCGCGGCGGTGCGCATGGCGCGTCGCATCGTGGCACTGCTGCGCAGCTGAGGCGGGCACAGGTCAGCCGGAGGTTGCGGTCGCTGCGTCTGCCGGGCTGCGCCGGGGACGCGACGAACCCGGCGCAGCCGCTGGCGGGCTACGGTTGCAGCAAGCGGCTCACCGCCGCGACGTCCTCGGGCGTCAGCCGCCCCGAAGCCTGGCGCAGGCGCAGGCCGGCCAACACGACGTCGTAGCGCGCCTTGGCGAGCTGGGTGCGGGTGTTGAACAGCTGGGCCTGCGCGTTGAGCACATCGATATTGACGCGCACGCCGACCTTGAAGCCGAGCTGCGTGGCCTCGAGCGCCAACTGGCTCGACGATTCGGCCGCTTCGAGTGCCGCCACCTGCGCGGTGCCGGACCGCACACCGTAGAACAGGCTGCGTGTGGCCTGTGCGACGC
>JANMAW010000172.1:0-3047 GCA_031360005.1 Rhizobacter sp. | reverse complement strand
CGGCGCGACAACACGACGTTGTTGCGCTTGCGGTCGAGCTTGATGACCTTGAACTCCATCGTCTTGCCCTCGAACGGGCTCATGTCCTTCACCGGGCGGGTGTCGAGCAGCGATCCCGGCAGGAAGGCGCGGATGCCGTTGACGAGGACGGTCAGACCACCCTTGACCTTGCCGTTGACGGTGCCGGTCACGAATTCGCCCGACTCAAGCGAGTTCTCGAGTGACATCCACGAGGCCAGGCGCTTCGCCTTGTCGCGCGACAGGATCGTGTCGCCGTAGCCGTTTTCGACCGCGTCGATCGCGACCGAGACGAAATCGCCGGGCTGGACTTCGAGCTCGCCCTTGTCGTTCTTGAATTCCTCGATCGGAACATAGGCCTCGGACTTGAGGCCGGCGTTGACCACCACGAAGCTGTGTTCGACGCGCACCACTTCGGCAGTGATGACTTCACCGCTGCGCATTTCGGAGCGCGTCAGCGACTCCTCGAACATCGCGGCGAACGATTCCATGCCTTGGCTGGCGACAACTTGAGTTTGAGACATTGAGGGTTTCCGGTGCAGCTCGCGCTGCGGGTTCGGTTGCAAAATCCGGCGCCCCGGCGTGCCTTCGGAACTGAGTGGCACAGGAGGGAGGGCGACGGGGCCTTTCAGGGCCCTTCTCGGAAGGGCCGGCGTTGTTCCCAGGCTGTCAGTACCGCGTCCATCGAAGCTTCGACGGTCAGTGCCGAGTTGTCCAGCAACATCGCATCTTCGGCTGGCTTCAAGGGCGAAACGGCGCGGGTTTGATCCCGAGTGTCACGCTTCTCCAGTTCGGCACGAAGGTCGTCGATATTAGCCGAAACTCCGTTTGAAATCAATTGCTTGTGCCGCCGCTCGGCGCGCGTGGCGGCGCTCGCGGTGAGAAAGACCTTCAGGTCGGCGCCGGGGAAGATCACCGTGCCCATGTCGCGCCCATCGGCCACCAGCCCGGGCAAGCGGTGGAACGACAGCTGCAGCGATCGCAGAGCCGCGCGCACGAGCGGGAAGGCGGAGACCTTCGAAGCAAGCGCGCCGACCTCTTCCAGCCGCAAGGTCTCGGTGACGTCCTGACCGCTCATCAGAATCCGGTCAGGGCCGAATCGAAGGTCGAGGTTCGCCGCGAGTCGGGCCAGGCGCTGCTCGTCGTCGGCGCCTGTACCGGAGCGCATCGCGGCCAGCGCGGTGGCGCGATACACCGCGCCGGAATCCAGAAAGTGATATCCCAAGGACTGCGCAACCGCGCTGGCGAGCGTGCCCTTGCCCGATGCGCTGGGGCCGTCGACGGTGATGATCGGCACATCGCCCGGCTGCGCCGCGACGACGCCGAAGAAGGTCTCGAAGTAGTCGGGGAAGGTCTTGGCCACGCACTGCGGGTCGAGCACGCGAACCGGGTTGCCTCTGCGCTGGCTGGCGGTCAAGCCGTTGAACGCCGCGAGCGAGAAACACATCGCGATGCGATGGTCGTCGTAGGTGTGGATCGCGGCCGGCTGCCAGACCTCGGGCGCGCTGACCTCGATGAAATCCGCGCCTTCGGTCACCTGCGCGCCGAGCTTGCGCAGTTCGGTGGCCATGGCTGTGATGCGATCGGTCTCCTTGACGCGCCAGCTGGCGATATTGGTGAGCCGCGTCGTGCCGGTGGCGTACAGCGCCATCACCGCAAGTGTCATCGCGGCATCGGGGATGTGATTGCAATCGAGCGTGATCGGCCGCAGCGGCCAGACGCCGCGCGAGACTTCGACCCAGTTTTTGCCCAGCACGGCGTGGGCGCCCATTGCCTGCGCCGCAGCGACGAAGCCGAGGTCGCCCTGGATCGACGTGCTGCCCATGCCGACGATCCGCAGCGGCGCGTCGGGGCTCGCGGCGATCGCACCGAGCGCGACGAAGTACGACGCCGACGACGCGTCGCCTTCGACGTGGATCGCCCCGGGCGACACGAGCCGGCTGCCGGCGGGGATCGTGAACCGCGTCCACGCGTCGTTGCGGACGGCGATGCCGAAGCGTGCGAGCAGGTTCAGCGTGATCGCGATGTAAGGCCTGGAGATCAACTCGCCGACCACCTCGATGACCACGTCGCGCTCGGCCGCGACCAGGCACAGCGCCTGCAGCAAGCCGGTGAGAAACTGGCTCGAGACATCGCCGCGCACGCGGATCGGATCTTCCAGTTTCAGCGCGTGCACCGCGCCGTCGCCGACCCGCAGTGGCGGGAAGCCCTCCTGGCCGGTGTAGTCGATCACACAACCGAGCGGGCGCAGCGCGTTGACCAGGTCGCCGATCGGACGTTCGTGCATGCGCGGCACGCCGCGGATCGTGAAGCGGGCGCCCTGGCTGCTTGCCAGCACGGCCAGCGCGGCGCTGACCGAACGCGTCGAGGTGCCCGAGTTGCCGAGGAAGATGTCGGCCTCGCGTGTGCGCAGCAGTCCACCGATGCCGTCGATGCGCAGGGCGCCACCCTGATGCGCCACGCCGCAGCCGAGTGCCCGCAGCGCATCTAGCATCACCTGTGTGTCGTCGGAATCCAGCAAGTCGTGGATCACGGTGCTCCCGGCGCACAGGCCGGCCAGCAGCAGAACCCGGTTCGAGATGCTCTTCGAGCCCGGCAGACGCACACTGCCCGCGGCGGCGATCAGCGGCGGGAGGTCGAGAAAGCGGGTCGTGAACATGCGGCGGCGCAGCGCCAGGCTGCGCGAGGTTTATCGGCTGGTGTTCGGCTTCGCAGCGTTCATCTGCCAGCCGCTGCGCGCGTCGGACGCGCTGCGAATCATGTCTTCGAGCGCCTCGACGTTGCCCGACTTCATCGCGTGTTCAATCGCGTCGAGCGTGTGCCGGAAGCGCACCGTCTGCTTCAGCACCTCTTCGCGGTTCGACATCAGGATGTCGCGCCACACCGCCGCGTCGCTGGCGGCAATGCGCGTGAAATCGCGAAACCCGGGTCCGGCGAGCGAGAGGTAATCGCGACCGGCTGGCTGCCCGGCCACCGCGTTGAAATATGCAAACGCCAGCATGTGCGGCAGGTGGCTCACGGCCGCGAAC
>JANMAW010000145.1:0-2984 GCA_031360005.1 Rhizobacter sp. | reverse complement strand
GTCCCGCCAGGCCCAGCCGCCGCCAGCGCGTCGCGCAGGGCGCCGATGCGGAACATCTGCGGCGTCTGTGCCTGCCCCTTGCCGCGACGGGCGTTCGTGGCCTCGGCGCGACCCTCGCGCTCGACTTTCAACGTATCGGCGAGCGGCAGCGCCAGCAGCCCGCCGACCGCGTCGTCGACACAGGCGTCGATCAACGCGTCGATCCACACCGCCCGCACCAGACACCGCGCCGCGTCGTGCACCAGCGCCCAGTCGTTCGGCCTGGCACCGTGCGAGGCAAGTTCGTCCAAGCCGTTCGCCACGGTCTGCGCGCGGCTCGCACCGCCGCGTCGCGACACCCAGCCGGCGAAGCCGGGCGCGTGCCGTTCGAAACTGTCGTCCGTCGGGCTCAGCACGACCAGCGTCGCACGGAGCCGCGCCACCTGCGCCAGCGCCGCGAGCGTGTGTGCCACCAGGCTGCGGCCCGCGAGCGGCGCGTACTGCTTCGGGCCCGGCGCCCCGGCACGCTCGCCCACACCGGCACAGGGGACAAGTGCGTACAGGCTGGGCGGGTCGGCGGGGGCGGATTCAAGCGACATCGGAGCGCGAATTCTATAATCGCCCCGGACTGCCGCCCCGGGGGAACGCCGCAACTTCAAGGCCCCGCGGGGCGCTTTGCTTTCTGCTTCCCGCCTCGCATTGCTTCGCAATCCGGGCCTTCACCGAGAACGCGCGACGGGTGCGTTCCGCGCCTTCAAGGTTTCATGCAACTGCCCGACATCAAAGCCGCAACACGCTTCACACTGCCACGCCCGCCGGGCTCGGCCGATGCGCTGCTGCTGGCCCGGTTCGCGCAGGCACAGGCGGCGCGGAACAGGATCACGGCCATTGTCACTGCCGAGCCGGCCGACACACAGCGCCTCGAGGCCGAACTGCCGTTCTTCGCCCCCGGGCTGCGCATCGCGGTGTTCCCCGACTGGGAGACCCTCCCCTACGACACCTTCTCTCCCCACCAGGACCTGATCTCCGAGCGGCTCGCCACGCTCTGGCGCATCCGGCAGGGCGATGTCGATGTGGTGCTGATGCCGGCATCGACCGCGCTGGTGCGCTTGGCGCCGCCGAGTTTCCTGGCGGCCTACACCTTCCACTTCAAGCAGAAGGAAAGGCTCAACGAAGCCGCGCTGAAGGCACAGCTGACGCTGGCCGGCTACACGCATGTGAGCCAGGTCGTCTCGCCCGGCGAATACGCGGTGCGCGGCGGGCTGATCGACCTGTTCCCGATGGGCTCGCTGGTGCCGTACCGCGTCGACCTGTTCGGTGACGAAGTCGACTCGATCCGCACCTTCGACCCCGACAGCCAGCGCAGCCTGTACCCGGTGCCCGAGGTGCGGCTGCTGCCCGGCCGCGAATTCCCGATGGACGAAGACGCGCGCGCCGCGTTCCGCGCGCGCTGGCGCGAGAAGATGGAGGGCGACCCGACGAAGGTGCGCCTGTACAAGGACATCGGCACCGGCCTCGCCACCGGCGGCATCGAGTACTACCTGCCGCTGTTCTTCGACTCGACTGCAACGATCTTCGACTATCTGGGCGAGAGCGCGACGATCGCATTGCACGGCGAGATCGACGAAGCGCTGAAACGCTTCTGGATCGACACGCGCGAGCGCCACCGCTTTCTGCAGCACGACCGCGAGCGGCCGATCCTGCCGCCCGAAGAGCTGTTCCTGAAGCCCGAGGATTTCTTCGCACGGTGCAACGCGCACGCGCAACTGTGCGTTCGCGGCAACGCCGAAACCCCGTGGGCAGGCGCGCTGCCCGACCTGAGCGTCGATCGCGGCGCGCCGGAGCCGCTGCAACGCCTGCAACTGCATGTCCGCGCGACGACCCACCGCGTGCTGATCGTCGCCGAGACCGAAGGCCGGCGCGCGAGCCTGCTCGAGCTGCTGCGCGACAGCAGGATCGAGCCGCCGAGCGTGGCGTCACTGGCCGAGTTCCAGGCCGGCGCCGCGCATTTCGCGATCGCGGTCGCGCCACTGAACGAAGGCTTCTGCTTGATCGACGCGGACGAGGGCGCGTCGATCGAGTTCGTCACCGAGACCGAACTCTTCGCGACCTCGCCGACGACCCGGCGGCGCCGCAAGCAGGAGCAGGTCAGCGACGTCAACGCGTTGATCAAGGATCTGTCGGAGCTGAAGGTCGGCGACCCGGTGGTGCACGCGAACCACGGCATCGGGCGTTACGTCGGACTGAAGACCATCGACCTCGCGAACGGGCAGGATGGCGGTGCGAGCGAATTCCTGCATCTCGAGTACGCCGACCAGGCGACGCTCTACGTGCCGGTCGCGCAGCTGCACCTGATCGCGCGCTACACCGGCGTCGCTGCCTCCGAGGCGCCGCTGCACCGGCTCGGCTCCGGCCAGTGGGAAAAGGCCAGGCGCCGCGCTGCCGAGCAGGTGCGCGACACCGCCGCCGAGTTGCTGAACCTGTACGCGCGCCGAGCCGCGCGCGAGGGTTTCGCGTTCCGCTTTTCGCCGCACGATTACGAGGCCTTCGCCGCGAGCTTCGGTTTCGAGGAGACGCCCGACCAACAGGCCGCGATTCATGCGGTGATCCAGGACATGGTCTCGCCGCAGCCGATGGATCGGCTGGTGTGCGGCGACGTGGGCTTCGGCAAGACCGAGGTCGCGTTGCGTGCGGCGTTCATCGCCGTCACCGGCGGCAAGCAGGTCGCGATCCTGGCGCCGACGACCTTGCTCGCGGAACAACACTTCCAGAACATCTCCGACCGCTTCGGCAAGTGGCCGGTCAAGGTCGCCGAGCTGTCGCGCTTCCGGTCGCCGAAGGAAGTGAAGACCGCACTCGCCGGCTTGGCCGACGGCACCGTCGACATCGTCGTCGGCACGCACGCGCTGATCAGCGAGAAGGTCAAGTTCAAGCGGCTCGGCCTGCTCGTGATTGACGAGGAGCACCGCTTCGGCGTGCGTCACAAGGAGGCGATCAAGGCGATG
>JANMAW010000129.1:0-4779 GCA_031360005.1 Rhizobacter sp. | reverse complement strand
CCCGCGCTCTTCTTGTACCAGTCGTGGATGCGGCCGACGAACGGCGAGATCAGCTTCGCCCCGGCCTCGCCGCACGCCACCGCTTGGCAGAACGCGAACAGCAGCGTCATGTTGCAGGCGATGCCCTCGTGCTGCAGGATGCGCGCGGCCTGGATGCCCTCCCAGGTCGATGCGAGCTTGATCAGGATGCGTTCGCGGGCGATGCCGCTGGCCTCGTACATCGCGATGATGCGGTGCGCCCGCGCGACGCTGGCTGCGGTGTCGAAACTCAGTCGCGCATCGACCTCGGTCGAGACCCGGCCCGGCACGATCTTCAGGATCTCGAGGCCGAAGCGCACCAGCACCTCGTCGACGATCGCGTCGAGCGGCTCGCCGGTGTGCGCGGCGACGGTCTCTTTCAACAGCGGTACATAGTCGGGCTTTTGCACCGCCTTCAGGATCAGCGACGGGTTCGTCGTCGCATCGCGCGGCGCGTACTGCGCGAGCTGCTTGAAATCGCCGCTGTCGGCGACGACGATGGTGAATTGCTTGAGCTGGTCGAGCTGGTTCATGGTGCGGGCGTCGGTCTGCTGGTGACAGCGATGCCGAATTAGACCGCGAATGCGTCACTTCGCGGTGACGCGGCGTCTGGCAGCCAGAAGCGCGGCGCGAGCGTCGCGTAAAGCGCCCGAAATCGGGCATGGCGCTCACGCAGCATGTCCGCGACCTCTGATTGAGGCCGGTGCACGCGAGCGGGCGTGCCGCTGGCACCGCACACCTCGGCGAGCTCGCCGCCCGCCGCGAGCCAGCCGAGCCGCGCCGCGCCAATCGCGCCACCGGCCTCGTTGCCGTCGCGCACTTCCAGTTCGATGCCGAGCGTCGATGCGAGCAGGTCGCCCCACAGCGGGCTGCGCGCACCGCCCCCGACGAGGGCGACCCGCCTTGGCATCGCATCGGGCGGCAACGCGAGGCTGTGCAGCCCGTCGAGCAAGCCGAAGCTCACGCCCTCGAGCGCGGCCCAGCCGATGGCCGCGGCGTCGTGCTCGTGCGTCAGCCCGAACAGCGCGCCCTGCGCGGCCGCGTTGTTGTGCGGCGTGCGTTCACCGCTCAGATAAGGCAGGAAGATCGGCGCCCGCGCGCGCTGCGCCGGGTCGAGCGTCGCCGCACGCGCGACGAGCGCCGCCGCGTCCGCATGGCCGGTCAGGCGCGCGGCCCAGTCGACCGCACTCGCGGCCGACAGCATCACCGACATCTGATGCCAGCGCCCCGGCAATGCGTGGCAGAACGCGTGCATCGCCGCCTGCGGATTCGGGCGGAAGGCGTCGCTGACGACGAAGATCACGCCCGAGGTACCGAGCGAAACGAAGCCTTGCCCGGGCTCCACCGCGCCGATGCCGACCGCGCTCGCCGCGTTGTCGCCCCCGCCGCCCGCCACGACGACGCCCTCGGGCAGGCCCCAGCGCCGCGCCAGGTCACCGCGCAGGGTGCCGCCCGGAGCACTGCCCTCGACGAGCGCCGGCATCTGCGCGCGCGTCAGGCCGGTGGCCCGCAGCATGGCGTCGGACCAGTCGCGCCGCGCGACGTCGAGCCACAGCGTGCCGGATGCGTCGGACATGTCGGTGATCGCCGCGCCGGTGAGCCGCAGCCGCAGGTAGTCCTTCGGCAGCAGCACACGCGCGGTGCGGGCGTGGATCGCGCTTTCGTGCTCGCGCACCCACAGCAGCTTCGGCGCGGTGAAACCCGGCATCGCGAGGTTGCCGGTGATCTGCGTCAACGCCGGCAGCTCGCGCATCAGGGCCTCGCACTGCGCGCTGCTGCGGCCATCGTTCCACAGGATCGCCGGTCGCAGCACCGCATCCGACGCGTCGAGCAAAACCGCGCCGTGCATCTGGCCCGACAGGCCGATGCCGCGCACCGCGCGCAAGGCGTTGGAGTGCGAAGAACCGAGTTGCTGCAGCGCCGAGTCGAGCGCGCGCCACCAGTCTTCGGGATGCTGCTCCGACCACAGCGGCCGCGGCCGCGAGATCGCGAGCGGCGCCCGTGCCGTCGCCTCGATGCGGTGCTGCGGCGACAGCAGCACGAGCTTCAACTCGGAAGTGCCGAGGTCGATGCCCAGGTACATGATTGCAGCGGTCAGGCGGCCTGCCCGAACCGCGCATCGGCCTGGCGCCGGAACTCCTTCGGCGTCATGCCCTTGACCTGCAGGAAGCGGCGGTTGAAATTGGCCACGTTGTTGAAGCCGACGTCGTAGCAGACGTTGGTAATGTAGCGGTCGGTTTCCATCAGCAGCTGGCAGGCCTTGTTGATGCGCAGGCGATTGACGAAGTCGGTGAAGCTGTTGCCGGTGGCGCGGCGGAAGTAGCGCGAGAAGCTGCTCTCGGTCATGCCGACCCGAAGACACAGCTCGGCCATCGAGAAGCTCTCGTGGTAGTGCTCGCTGAGGTAGTCGACGATGCCGCTGATGCGCGCCAGCGCGGCATCGTCGTCGAAGCTCTGCAACTGCACGGTCGACAGCAGCCGGTAGTCGGCGCAGCGCGCGAGCTCGCCGAGAAACTCGATGAACTCGGCGAAGCGCGGCAGGCCGTGCGCCTGCTTGATGCTTGCGAAGCGCTCGCGTGCCTGCTCGCTCAGCCCGAAGAACTCGATGCCATGGCGCGCGCGTTCGAGCAGCGGCAGGGCCTCGGCCAGCTCAGGTATCAGCGCTGCCGCCTGTCGCAGCGGCGCGCCTGCGAATTGAAGCACCACGTCGCGAAGCGCCACTCCCTCGGCCGGCACGTCGCTGGAGATCCAGTTGTGCGGCAGGCGCGGACCGGTCAGCACCAGGTGGCCGGGCTCGAAATGACCGATGTAGTCGCCGACGAACACCTTGCCGCGCGTCGCGACGATCAGGTGCAGCTCGTACTCCTCGTGGTAGTGCCATCGCACCAGCGGGTTTGGGACGCCGTGCTCCAGGCAGCGCACGCAGCCGTAGCTTCCCTGCGGCTCGTAGCCGAGGCTGGGGGTGCGCCCCAGGTCGTGTTCCAGTTCGGGGCCGCGGAGTCGATGACTGGCCATGAAAACTCCTCGTCAACCGGTAGGCTTGCCGGCCCATGGGCATTCGCCGGGGCTCAGCTCATCACGCTGCCGCCATCGACGTTCAGTGTCTGCGCGGTGATGTAGGCCGATTCTGCGCTAGCGAGGAACACCGCGGCGCCCGCGATGTCCTGTGGCGCACCCATGCGGCCGAGCGGCACCGCCCGGCCCACCGCGATCTTCTTCTCGCCCGGCCGCAGGCCTTCGTAACGCGCGAACAGAGCATCCACCGCGCCCCACATCGGCGTGTCGATCACGCCCGGCGCGATCGCGTTGACGCGGATGCCGTGCGGCGCCATCGCCAGCGCCGCCGACTGCGTGTAGCTGATCACCGCCGCCTTGCTCGCGCAATAGTGCGACACCAGCGCCTCGCCGCGCCGGCCGGCCTGCGACGCCATGTTGATGACGCTGCCGGTCTTGCCAGCCGCAACCAGGCGCGCCAGCACCACCTGCATCGTGAAGAACATGCCCTTGACGTTGACGTCGAACAGGCGCTGGTACATCGGCTCGCCCGATTCGAGCAGCGGCGCCATGTCGAAGATCGCGGCGTTGTTGAACAGCACGTCGACGCTGCCGAAGCGCTGCGCCGCCGAATCGACGAGCGCTGCGAGCGACTCGACCTTGGCCACGTCGGCGCTCGCGTACGCGAGCCGGTCGGGGTGCGCGGCGAGCAGCGCCGCCAGACCCGTGCTCGGCGCGGCCGACAGGTCGACCGCGGTGCAGCGCGCACCTTCGGCCAGGAAGGCCTCGGTCACTGCGAGGCCGATGCCGCCGCCGGCGCCGGTCAGCAACGCATGGCGCCCCTGGAGTCTTTGCAGTCCGGACATCGATCACCCCTTGATGAAAGCCTGGACACGGCCGTAGGCCTCGCGGATCGAAGCCTCGAGCAACCCGTCAGCCGCCAGCGGCCCCCACAGCAGCGGGTCGCGGCAGAACGCGGCCAGCGGGTCGGGAGCATCGAAGATCGCGTGCGCGGCCGCCGGGTCCATCACCCCGTCCTGATACGCGTACGCGAGTTCGCCGCGGTGCCAGCGCCCGAGGAAGGCGAAGAACAGCGCCGGCAGCATCGCGGTGCTCTTCATCGGTGCGCCGCGCGCGAGGCACTCGCGCAAGGTCGGCACGACGAAGCCGGGGATCTTCGAGAAGCCGTCCATCGCGACGCGCTGGTTGGTGTCGCGCACGTAGGGGTTGCCGAAGCGCTCGAGCACGACGTCGCGGTAGCGCGCGAGGTCGATCGGGCACGGGTGCGCCGGCGTGTCGAGGCACGGGATCACGTCGTCGGTGACGTAGTCGTACGCCATCTGCCGGATCTCGGCCACCGCCATGTCCTCGTGGATGAAGTTCAACCCGCGCAAGGTGCCGGCCCAGGCGACGCCGCTGTGGGTGGCGTTGAGCACGCGAATCTTGGCCTCTTCATGCGCATGCACCGAATCGACCATCTCGGCGCCGACCCGTTCCCAGGCCGGGCGGCCGGCGATGAACTGGTCTTCGATGACCCACTGGATGAAGCTCTCGCCCATCACCGGCGCCGCATCAACCCACCCGGTCGCGGCCTTCACGCGGTCGGCCACATCGGGCAACGGGCGTGGCGTGATGCGGTCGACCATGTCGCACGGGCAGCTTGTGTTCGCCTCGACCCAGTCGCGCAACGCAGTCTCGCCGCGGCGTTCGAGGAAGTCGAGCAGTCCGGAGCGGAAGCGCGCTCCGTTGCTGCGCAGGTTGTCGCAG
>JANMAW010000102.1:0-3135 GCA_031360005.1 Rhizobacter sp. | reverse complement strand
CGCGCCGAGCTTGAAACCCAGCCCCGCGACGATGAAAACCACGCCCAGGATCATCACCGACTTGTTGATCCGGCCGGTACCGATCGCCTTGAACACCTCGCCGATCTCGAGCGAACCGGTGGCGCCGTACATCATCGACAGCCCATACAGCAGGAAACCGCTGGCGAGCGCGCCCAGAACGAAGTATTTCATCGCGGCCTCGGTCGAATCGGCGTGGTCGCGGCGCATCGCGACCAGGGCGTACAGGCTCAGCGACATCAACTCCAGGCCGAGGTAGACGACAAGGAAGTTGTTGGCCGACAGCATCACCGCGATGCCGAGCAGCGAGAACATGCTGAGCGTGAAGAGCTCGCCCTTGAGCATGTCGCGCTCGGCCGCGTACGGGCGCGCATAGACGAGCGAGACCATCACCGCCAGCGTGGCGAAAACGCCGAGCAGGTGCCCCATCGAGTCTGCCACCACCATGCGCTGCATCGCGTAAAGGGTGTTGCCGTCGTTGAACGCACTCAGCTGCAGCACCGCGACGACCGCGAGCGAGGCCTGCGTCAGCAGGTAGGTGGGCAGGCGTCGCGGGTGCGTGACCCACAGGTCGACCATCGCGACGACGCAGGCCATCACGAGCAGGACGATCTCCGGGTAGACGGCGGGCCAGTTCATCTGATTCATGGCGGATTCACGGCTGGTTCAAGGCGCAGGGAGCTTGCTGACAGCCACGTGCCGGAGCAGTTCGGTCACCGAGACGTGCATCACGTCGGTGAAAGGCTTCGGATACACGCCCATCGCGAGCACAGCGGCCGCGAGCAGCGCGAGCATGCCGAACTCGCGGGCATTGATATCCGCGAGAGCACGCACAGGCTCGTTGGCGACCGGGCCGAAGTAAACCCGCTTGACCATCCACAGCGTGTAGGCGGCACCGAAGATCAGCGTCGTGGCGGCGACGAGGCCGATCCAGAAGTTGCTCTTCACCGCGCCCAGGATCACCATCCATTCGCCAACGAATCCGGCCGTTCCCGGCAAGCCGCAGTTCGCCATCGCGAACAGCACCGCGAACGACGCGAACTTCGGCATCGTGTTGACCACCCCGCCATAGGCCGCGATGTCGCGCGAATGCACCCGGTCGTACAGCACGCCAATGCACAGGAACATCGCGCCTGAGACGAAGCCGTGCGAGATCATCTGCACGATCCCGCCCGACATGCCCAGCTCGTTGTAGATGAAGAAGCCGAGCGTCACGAAGCCCATGTGGGCGATCGACGAATACGCGACCAGCTTCTTCATGTCCTTCTGCACCAGCGCGACGAAGCCGATGTAGACGACCGCGATCAGCGACAGCGCAATCATGAAGCCGGCCCAGCGGTGGCTGGCGTCGGGCGTGATCGGCAGCGAGAAGCGCAGGAAGCCGTAGCAGCCCAGCTTCAGCATGATCGCGGCCAGCACGACCGAGCCACCGGTAGGCGCCTCGACGTGCGCGTCGGGCAGCCAGGTGTGCACCGGCCACATCGGCACCTTGACCGCGAACGCGAACAGGAACGCGAAGAACAGCAGCGTCTGCGTGCCCATGGCGAGCGGCAGCCTGTGCCAGGCCAGGATATCGAAACTGCCGCCCGACTTGTAATACAGGAAGATCAGCGCCACCAGCATCAGCAACGAGCCGGCCAGCGTGTACAGGAAAAACTTGAACGCTGCATAGACGCGCTTCGGCCCGCCCCACACGCCGATGATCAGGTACATCGGGATCAGCGTGGCTTCGAAGAACACGTAGAACAGCAGGCCGTCGAGCGCGGCGAACACACCGACCATCAGCCCCGACAGGATCAGGAACGCACCCATGTACTGGTTCACGCGGTCGGTGATCACCTCCCACGCCGAGATCACGACGATCACCGTGATGAACGCGGTGAGCGGCACGAACCACATCGACAGGCCGTCGATGCCGACGTGGTAGTGCACATTGAAGCGCTCGATCCAGCCGAACTTCTCCTGGAACTGCATCGCGCCCGTGCCGCGGTCGAAGCCACCGATCAGCGGCAGCGTCACGGCCAGGCTCGCGAGCGCCGCGATCAGCGCGATCCAGCGCACCACGCCGGCTCTGGGTTGGCGCCCGAGCGCGAGCATCGCGACGCCCGACAGGATCGGCAGCCAGATGGCGAGACTCAACAAACCCATGTTCAGTTTCCCCGCGCCCTAGATGCCGAGCCAGGCGGCCACCGAACGCCACCAGAGGAACCACGTCATCAGGCCCATGACACCCATCAGCATGACCAGCGCGTACCAGTAGAGGTGCCCCGTCTGCAGCAGGCGTCCGAGTGCCGCGATTTGGCTCACCGCGCTGGCCGAACCGTTGATCAGCACGGTGTCGATCAGCCCTTCGTCACCGCCCTTCCACAGGCCGGTTCCGGTCAGGCGAGCAAGGCGAGCGAGGACGTTCTCGTTGAACCAGTCGAAGTAGTACTTGTTCTCGAGCACGCGGTAGATGAAGCCGAAGCGTGCCTTGATGGCGGCCGGAATTTCAGGCTTGAGCAGGTAGAAGACATACGCGAACCCGACGCCGCCAAGCGCGAGCCAGAATGGCAGCGAGGTCAGCGCGTGCACGCCCATCGCGGCAGCGCCGTGAAACTCCTTCGCGAGTTCCTCCATCGCCGGGTGCCTGGTGGCGTCGATGACGATCGCGCCCTGGAAGAAACCGCCGTAGAGCAGCGGGGCGATCGTCAGGTAGCCGATCACGACCGACGGAATCGCCAGCGCGATCAGCGGCAAGGTCACGACCCAGGGCGATTCGTGCGGTACATGCGGCTCATGGTGGCCGGGCTCATCGTGATGCCCGTGCTCGCCCGCGTCCTGCGGCGGAAAGGGCTTGTGGCGGAAGCGCTCCTTGCCGTGGAAGACCAGGAAGTACATCCGGAAAGAATAGAACGCGGTCACGAACACGCCGGTCGCGACCGCGAAGTACGCGAATCCCGAACCCCACAGGTGACTCGCGTGAACCGCCTCGATGATGCTGTCCTTCGAGTAGAAGCCGGCAAAGAACGGCGTGCCGATCAGCGCCAGCGAGCCGAGCAGCGCGGTGATCCAGGTGATCGGCATGTATTTGCGCAGGCCGCCCATGTTGCGGATGTCCTGGTCGTGGTGCATGCC
>JANMAW010000046.1:0-6455 GCA_031360005.1 Rhizobacter sp. | reverse complement strand
TCGGCGACGTGCGCCAGCGCACCGCGCACCGCGGAGGAGCTGCCCGCGCTTCTGTAGGAGTCAGCCCACATTCGAAGCCGGTCGCCGCCGATGGTGCCGCCGGTAGACGGGGCCGACGATCGCAGCAATCCCATCGCAAGGCTGCGTGCATGAAATCCGAGACCGAGAGCAGCATCGCGCTGACCCAGGTTTGTCAGCGGGTTCAGACGCGCTGCCTCGGGGTCGAGCTCCGGCGATCGGCTACTGTCGAAACCGGCGCCGGGTCGGCACAATACTCGCGCGGGCCACCAAGGCCGCACCGAACACCGCGTCAGGATGTACGACACGGCCGCGCGCAAGCGCCTCACAGCCGCGAAAGGCCAACAGCCGTTCGCACCACGACCTTCCACTTCAACGAGGATTCACCATGAACCATTCGATACTGATTTCTGCGCTGCTCGCCGCATTGAGCCTGACTGCCTGCGAAAAGCCGACCGTGGTCAACGTTCCGCCGTCGTCGACAACCGCCGTGCCGGTGCCTGTGCCGGTGCCCGGACCCGCAGGCCCGACGGGCGCAACCGGCGATCCAGGCAAGCCGGGCTCGAGCACGGTGATCGTGGTCGAACCGGCCGCTTCCGCGCCGGCGAAGTGACAACACGATCCAATCAAAACAAGAGGAGAACACCATGAGCCTGGGCACCATCCTGTTGATCGTTCTGATCCTTCTGTTGATCGGCGCCCTGCCAACCTGGGGCCACAGCAAGAGTTGGGGCTATGGCCCCAGCGGTGGGCTCGGGCTAGTCGTCATCATCATCATCGTTTTGTTGGTGATGGGACGACTGTGAAGGGGCGCGGCCGCACTGTGTCCAGGCACCGGCGACCGCGTTTCACGGCCCCTTTGGCGGGCTTGCTGGCGTTGACCCTTGCCGCCTGCGGTGAGGTCGCTACGCTGCCCGTCTCGGCGGGCACCGGCGCACAGCCGACGCTGCCCGCCCCGAAACGCACGCTGATTCCGACGGTCAACATTGCGCCCGCGAAGGGCTGGCCGGCCGGAGCGACGCCGCAAGCTCCGGCGGGCACGCAAGTGAAGGCGTTCGCCAGCGGCCTGGACCATCCGCGCTGGCTGCTGGTACTGCCGAACGGCGACGTGCTGGTGGCCGAGACCAATGCGCCGCCCAAGCCCGAAGACGGCAAGGGGATCAAGGGCTGGGTGATGCGGCTCGTGATGAAGCGGGCCGGTGCCGGAGTGCCCAGCGCCAATCGCATCACACTGTTGCGCGACACCGACGGCGACGGCGTGGCGGATTTGCGCTCGGTGCTGCTCGAAGGGCTGAATTCGCCATTCGGGATGGCGCTGGTCGGCAACGACCTGTTCGTCGCCGACTCCGACGCGGTGCTGCGTTTCCCCTACGCCGATGGCGACCTACGCATCAAGGCCGCCGCGGTCAAGGTGGTCGAGTTGCCGGCGGGCCCGATCAACCATCACTGGACCAAGAACCTGATCGCGAGCCCCGATGGAACCCGGCTCTACGTGACGGTCGGGTCGAACAGCAACGTCGCCGAGCGCGGCATCGAGGCCGAGGCCGAGCGCGCCGCGATCTGGGAGGTCGATGCGCGCAACGGTTCGCACCGCATCTTCGCGTCGGGGCTGCGCAACCCGAACGGCCTTGCCTGGGAGCCTGCAACCAATGCGCTGTGGACCGTCGTCAACGAACGCGACGAACTCGGCAGCGATCTGGTTCCCGACTACCTGAGTTCGGTGCGCGACGGCGGCTTCTACGGCTGGCCTTACAGCTATTACGGCCAGCATGTCGACGACCGGGTGAAGCCGCAACAGCCGGAGCTGGTGGCGAAGGCGATCGTGCCCGACTATGCGCTCGGCCCGCACACCGCGTCGCTCGGGCTTGCGTCATCCACCGGCACGACGCTGCCGGCGCCATTCACGAACGGCATGTTCATCGGCCAACACGGTTCGTGGAACCGGCAGCCGCACAGCGGCTACAAGGTGATCTTCGTGCCCTTCGCAAGCGGCAAGCCAGCGGGCCCGCCGGTCGACGTGCTGACCGGTTTTCTGAGTGCCGACGGCGATGCCCTCGGCCGCCCGGTCGGTGTGGCGCTCGACAAGCAAGGCGCCCTGCTGGTCGCCGACGATGTCGGCAACGTGATCTGGCGTGTCACCTCGGGTCGTTGACCTGAACCGTCGCAAGACCGGCTGCTCGACGCCAAACGAGGGAGACAAGGTGTGATGTCATCGCCGATGAAATCGACGCGCCGGCCGCTGCGTGCGCGCCTGTGGCTTGCGGCGGGGCTGATCTGGATTGCCGGCTGCAGCAGCCTGCCGACGATCGTGCCCGACCTTGGCAGGCGCCCGGCAACCGCGGTGCAACTGGAAGGTGCGCGCGGTTCGCTTTCGCCGGCCCAAAGCAAGGCGATCCTGGAGCGCCTGCGCGGCAGCGGCAAGGCGACCGACATCTTCGAGCGCCACCTCGCGCTCGAAGAGGCCATCGTCGGCAGCCCGCTGACCACCGGCAACCGCGTGCAATTGTTGCAGGACGGCCCGGCCACCTACCGGGCGATGCTGGCGGCCATCGCGGCAGCGCAAGACCACATCAACATGGAGACCTACATCCTCGAAGACGACGATGTCGGCCAGAAGTTTGCGCAGGCGCTGATCGCCAAGCAGCGTCAGGGCGTGCAGGTCAACCTGATCCACGACAGCGCGGGCACGATCGGCACGCCTGCGGCTTTCTTCGAGCGCCTGCAGGAGAGCGGCATCAAGGTCCTGGAATTCAACCCGATCAACCCACTGGCGGCGCGCAAAGGCTGGGAGCTGAATCAGCGTGATCACCGCAAGTTGCTGATCGTCGACGGACGCACGGCGTTTCTGGGCGGCATCAACATCAGCAGCGTGTACTCCGGCGGCTCGTCCGGCCGCGGGTCGCCGGCGCGCGGCGGGGGCGAACGCGGTTGGCGCGACACCGACCTGCAGCTGCAGGGGCCGGTGGTGGCGGAATTTCAGAAGCTCTTCCTCGAAACCTGGGAATCGCAGAAAGGCGCGCCGCTGGCGCCCAGAAACTTCTTTCCGCCGCCCGAGAACGTCGGTGGCCAGGTGGTTCGCGCGATCGGTAGCTCGCCGGACGAGCCCTTCAGCCAGATTTATGCGACGTTGCTGTCGGCCATCGGCAGTGCCGAGATCAGCGTTTACCTGACGAACGCCTATTTCGTCCCTGACCCGCAGCTTCTCGGCGCGCTCGAAGCGGCCGCCGGGCGCGGCGTCGACGTGAAGCTGATTCTGCCCAGCCGGACCGACTCGGCGCTGGTGTTTCACGCCGGCCGCCGCCACTACGAGCGGCTGTTGCGCGCCGGGGTGAAGATCTACGAGCGGCGCGATGTCATCCTGCATTCGAAGACGGCGCTGATCGACGGCGTGTGGGCGACGGTCGGGTCGACCAACCTCGACTGGCGCAGCTTCCTGCACAACCAGGAATTGAACGCGGTCGTGCTCGGGCCCGAGTTCGGCAGTCAGGTGCAGGCGATGTTCGACAAGGATCTGGCGGCGTCCGACGCGATCGGCCTCGACCAGTGGGAGAAGCGCTCACTTGACCTGCGCCTCAAGGAGTGGTTCGCACGCACCTGGGAATACTGGCTGTAGGGGCTGCTGCGGAGCGCGAACACCGCGCCGCCGCCAGTGCTCTGGCGCCCCTCCGTATCCGATCGGCCGCTGACTTCGAGTTGCGACGGTTGTCGGTGCGCTGGCGCACAGACGGAATCAGCCGCCCGGGCTAAAACCGGTGAGCCTGGGGGTGTCGGCGCCAACGGCGCATACGGTCCGGGCGCATGGCATTGCAGCGACATGCATCCAACTCATTCCCAGGTGAGGGTCACCGAGATGCTCAACACCGCTCCGGCGAAAGCTCCATGGACGAACGGCTCGGCTGCGCTGTCGATGTCGAATTTCGAGGACCTCATGCAAGAACCGAAGTTTCGGTGCCCCGAGGCCTGCACCACCGCGGTCGCCGAAGGCCCGGCCGGCGCCCGCAACGATGACGCCGGCGCCGTCGCCAACATGCCCGCGTGGGTGCCTCTTCCGGGCGTGTCCGCAGACGTCGCGATCCGTGATTGGGACGACCTGCTTTGCGCCGTCAAGGCCAGGCTCAGGCTGATCGCCGGCGAGCGGCTCGGCGCGACGCCCGAGGCGCGGGCCCACGACACGGCGGTCCGGGTTCAGGCCGGCGTCGTGGATTGCGTGGCGGCTCTGGACCAGTTGCATACGACGCTGACGAACGAGCTCGCGCGACGCGAGCAACTCGAACTGCAAGTCTTTGACGCACGAGCTTCACTGGCGCAGGTGCGGGCCGAGATCGCCGGCAGCGGCGCCGACCGGCACCTGATTCCGCGCGACAGCGTGGCTTCACTGTCGAAAGGCAGCTTCTTTCACGCTCGGGTGGATTACGCGCTGGCCCGTGCCGAACGCGACAAGCCGGCGCTCGCGGTGTTGCACATCGACCTCGACGGCTTCGCGCCGATCAAGGAAACGCATGGTCACGGCGCGGCCGACGAACTGCTGATGATCATCGCCGCGCGGCTGACCCGCGCGGTGCGTGCCCAGGACACGGTGAGCCGCCTGCGGAGCGACCAGTTCGCGTGCCTGCTGGTGCATGTGTCGGGCCGCGAGCCACTGAGCCGCCTGGCCTGCAAGTTGCTGGATGCGGTGGCGGCGCCGGTAAAGATCGGCGACGCCAAGTTCAGCGTGCGACCCAGCATCGGTATCGCGATGGGTACAACCGACGGTGCGAGTACCGATGCACTTCTGAAGAACGCCGACGCCGCGATGGCCCGCGCCAAACGCCGGCAGACCGGGTACGCATTCTTCGACGAACCAGCCGATGCGCCAGTGCATGGATCGGAGTGATCTTCGCAACCGGCCTGCCGTGACTCGGGCGCTCGCGAACCCGCGCGCGCACGGATGCGTCGCGTCAGCAGGCCAGCCGGAACGGCTCTTCGCGGATAACTTCCTGCGCCTTCGCGAGGGCGTAGAGCCGTGCCGCCTCGACCGAGGGCCACGCATAGCCGCCCGCCAGGCTCTCGTCGTGGTAGGCCTCGCGCGGCGCATTGGCGATGCCGCGCACGCGTTGCACGGTCACCGCCGCGACGTAACCCCCGCTGCTCGGCGCCGGAAGCGCCCGCGCCAGGATTCGATAGTCGCCCTCGTTTCGTTCATCGGCGCGCATCCTGCTCTCCCGGCCGACCCACCCTGTCGACCCATGGGACGGATCATCGGCTCGCGCGGTGCCGAGAGAAACCCCACGAATGCGCTCCGCTCGAATCGGGGGTGGATGCACAAGCCGGATGGCACGATGGGTGCAGGCACCGCGTCGAGCGCAGGCCGGCAATCAGGCGTGCATGTCGGACGTTCCGACGACAAAAGCGTACGATGAACACCGCTGTAGCAGACGACCAACAACGCATGGCGATGGATAGTCAACACGGCCATCTGATAGCAGCGGCTCTTGCACTCAAGGCCGGCAAGGGTGGCAACGCTTCGCGAGTCGCCGATGCTATCGTGTCGACATGGCAGGAGATCGCCGCGGCGCTGATTCCCATCGTCGGGAAGTTGGGCGTCGCCGCGCTTTACCGGCGCAGCGTCCACCTCAGCGGCCAAGCCCACCCGTGGCTGCTGGCGCTGCAGCAAGATAATCCGACGGCCATGGATCTCGAACTGCTGAAATCCCTCGCTGCGCAGCAGAGCAGCGCCGACGCCAGCGCTGGTGGCGGCACCCTTCTCGAGACGTTCCACGAGTTGCTGGCCAGCCTGATCGGGCTCGCGCTCACCGAGCGATTGCTTCGTTCGGTGTGGGCAAAATTTTTGAGCGGCGCGCCCGCACGGGACATCTCACCATGACGACCAAAGTAACGATCAACCGCCTTTGCAGTGGCGTGCCGGGCCTCGACGAGGTGCTGGGCGGTGGGTTGCCGGAGTTCTCGTTCAATCTGATTGCCGGTCCACCCGGCAGCGGCAAGACCACGCTGGCGCACCAGATCATGTTCGCGCTGGCCACTGCCGAGCGCCCCGCGCTCTACTTCACGGTGCTGGGCGAGCCGCCGCTGAAGATGCTGCGCTACCAGCAGCAGTTCGAGTTCTTCGACACCGACGCCCTGAATCGCCGCGTCCGTTTCGTCAACCTGTCCGAAGACGCCATGTCGGGTGATCTCGACCGGGTGTTGCGGCGCATTGTCGACGAGGTCACGGCGCACAGTCCGGCGCTCGTGTTCGTGGACTCGTTCCGGTCCGTGGTCGTGGCGAGCGAGTCCGAGGTCAAGCCGAACAACAACCTGCAGCAGTTCGTCCAGCAACTCGGCATGCTGATGACGAGCTGGCAGGCCACGACCTTCCTGCTCGGCGAGTACTTCAACGAGACCGACGCCAACCCGGTGTTCACGATCGCCGACGGACTGATCTGGATGCGCCAGAGCGT
>JANMAW010000005.1:0-2960 GCA_031360005.1 Rhizobacter sp. | reverse complement strand
TCAGCACGCCTTTCAGGCGTTGCTCGAAGTCGCCGCGGTATTTGGTGCCGGCCAGCAGGGCCCCCATGTCGAGCGAGTAGACGACCGAGTCCGCCAGGACTTCGGGCACTTCCTTCTGCGTAATGCGCCACGCCAGCCCCTCGGCGATCGCCGTCTTGCCGACACCGGCCTCGCCGACCAGCAGCGGGTTGTTCTTGCGCCGGCGGCACAGGATCTGGATCACGCGCTCGACCTCATGCTCGCGACCGATCAGCGGATCGATCTTGCCGTCGCGGGCGAGTTGGTTCAGGTTCTGCGTGAACTGGTCGAGCGGCGAGCCCTTGCCGTCGCCCTCTTCCTTCTCGCTCTCGCCGCCCGAACTGCCTTCGCTCGGCTTCGCGGGCTCCGGCGGGTCGCTCTTCTTGATGCCGTGCGCAATGTAGTTGACCACGTCGAGGCGCGTGACGCCCTGCTGGTGCAGATAGTAGACGGCGTGCGAATCCTTCTCGCCGAAGATTGCGACCAGCACGTTGGCGCCCGTGACTTCCTTCTTGCCGCTGCCGGTGGACTGCACGTGCATGATCGCGCGCTGGATCACGCGCTGGAAGCCAAGGGTCGGTTGCGTGTCGACTTCATCGGACCCGCCGACGGTGGGGGTGTTTTCCTTGATGAAGCCGAGCAGGCTCTTGCGCAGGTCATCCCCGTTGGCCGAGCAGGCGCGCAGCACCTCGGCGGCCGACGGGTTGTCAAGCAGGGCCATCAACAGGTGTTCGACCGTGATGAACTCGTGGCGCTGCTGGCGCGCCTCGACGAACGCCATGTGCAGACTGACTTCAAGTTCTTGCGCAATCATGCGGCCTCCATAATGCATTGCAACGGGTGGCCACCGCGGCGTGCGGCGGCCAGCACCAACTCAACCTTCGTCGCTGCGACGTCCTTCGAGTAGACACCACAAACGCCGCGCCCATCGTGGTGAATCTTCAACATGATCTGGGTCGCGGTTTCGAGGTCGCGTTTGAAATACTCCTGCAGCACCATCACGACAAATTCCATCGGTGTGTAGTCGTCATTGAGCAGAACCACCTGGTACATGCGGGGCGGTTCCGTCTTGGCGGACTGGCGCTCGACAACCACCGCCCCCTGCCCGTCGTCGGGCATGGGCCGCGCCACCGGAGGCGCTGCGGGGGGGACACGTTCGTCGGGCATGGTTTCATTCTATCGAGTTGACGCTGCGGAGTTTCTACCCTTCCCATATTGCCCCCAAGCGCGCTTCCACAAGGCCCGAATTGCACGTCAGCGGCCGTGCATATTTGGGCGATCGGGCGCCTTTCGGCGCCGCCCCGCGGGGTCGAGCCGAACGTCGGGTGCCGTGCGGATCGGGAGTGTTTCCATTCTTGACAGCCAATTTCGCGCCACATGAGAATGGGCAGTGCGTCACAGGCGCTGACGCGCGAAGGGAGTCAGGCCATGGCCATCGGCACGGTGAAATGGTTCAACGACGCGAAGGGCTTCGGCTTTATCGAACCCGAGGCCGGCGGAGATGACGTTTTCGCCCATTTCACTGCGATCCAGATGGACGGATTCCGCACGCTGAAGCAGGGTGGCCGCGTACGATTTGAAGTAATCCAGGGTCCGAAGGGGCAGCTCGCGCAGAACATCGCGGCGATCGACACGGCCGAAACGACCCTCACCCCTGACCTCGGCGCGGCAAAACCGGACCCGACCTCCGGAACGGTCTGACCACGATCGCAAGGGCCGTCGAGCCCGCCGCCGCCGCTGCGCAGCCGCGAGAATTCCCTTATCGCCGACGAGCGCTTTGATAGGCGCGACCGTCCGCTGGCCGCGCCAGGGCGCTGCAGTTCATTGCCTCAGTTCAGGAGGTCCGAAGGACGGCCGCCTGCTTGCGGCGCTCGAGCAATTCGAACGCGCCCATGCCTGCAAGCATCGCGACCACGAAGACTAGCGCCTTGACCTCGCCCATTCCGAGCGCCACCAGACCCGGGCCGGGACAGAAGCCCGCAATACCCCAGCCGATGCCGAACACGACACTGCCGATCACCAGGCTGCGATCGATGTCACGCGAAGTGGGCAGCTTCATGTCCGCACCGATGAAAGACAGCTTGCGCTTCCTGGCGACTGCAAACGCAACCGCCCCGACGGCAATGGCACCCGCCATCACGAGGGCGAGCGATGGATCCCACGAACCGGCAAGGTCCAGGAACCCCAGCACCTTGGCCGGATTGGCCATCCCGGACACGATGAGGCCGAGTCCGAAGACCAGGCCGGCGACAAGAGAAGTAACGACAAACATGGCGAGACCCTTCAAACGGCGAGCAGATGGCGCGTCAGGAACACGGTCGCGAAGCCGGCAACCATGAAAGCCGCTGTCGCGACCAGGGAGCGCGGCGACAGGCGAGCCAGCCCGCAGACGCCATGGCCACTGGTGCAGCCCGAGCCGTACCGGGTGCCGATACCCACCAGCAGGCCGGCAACGATCAAGGCGCCAAACTCTGCGTCGATCCGTGGCACTGGCCGTGCCGCGAACAACGCATACAGCAACGGTGCGCCTACCAAGCCCAGCACGAACGCGGCGCGCCAGGCCACGTCGCCCTTCACGGGTTTGAAGAGCCCGCCGATGACGCCGCTGATGCCGGCAACTCGGCCGTTCAGAAGCACGAACATCGCCGCTGCAATACCGATGAGCGCCCCGCCCATCAATGCCGACCCGGGTGTGAATTCATGCCATGCGATGGACATCATTTTTCCTTCAAGCAGTAGATGCGATAGAGGACAGCGAGCATTTCGAGCATCGCCGGATCGGCCACGCTGTAGAAGATGTTCTTGCCCTGGCGGCGTGTGTTGACGACACCTTCGCTGCGCAGCACCCCAAGTTGTTGCGACAGCGTTGGTTGGCGGATGTCGAGCTGTTGCTCGAGATCGCTGACGCACATCTCGCCTTGCGCCAACTGGCACAACAACAG
>JANMAW010000645.1:0-1533 GCA_031360005.1 Rhizobacter sp. | reverse complement strand
CCCATCATCCGCGACCCGGCCTCGACCTCGGTTGACAGCGAAGCGGTGTTCTACTTTCCCGGCTGCGGCTCGGAGCGGCTGTTCTCGCAGGTCGGCCTCGCCACACAGGCGATGCTCTGGCATGCGGGAGTGCAGACCGTTCTGCCGCCGGGGTATCTGTGCTGCGGCTACCCGCAGCGCGGCTCGGGCCAGTTCGACAAGGCCGACAAGATCATCACCGACAACCGGGTGCTGTTCCACCGCGTCGCCAATACGCTGAACTACCTCGACATCAAGACCGTGGTGGTGAGTTGCGGCACCTGCTACGACCAGCTGCAGGGCTACAAGTTCGAGGACATCTTCCCGGGCTGCCGCATCATCGACATCCACGAGTACCTGCTCGAAAAGGGCATCACGCTGGGGGCTTCTTCGGGCGCCGGCTACCTTTACCACGACCCGTGCCACACGCCGATGAAACTGCAGGAGCCGATGAAGACGGTGAAGGCGCTGGTCGGCCCCAATGTGATCGAGAGCAAGCGCTGCTGCGGCGAGAGCGGCACGCTCGGCGTCACGCGGCCCGACATCGCGACGCAGGTGCGCTTCCGCAAGGAAGAAGAGTTGCGCAGGGACGAGGCCGCGCTGCGGGCGACCGGCGCGGTCGCCGCGAAGGGCCCGATGAAGATCCTGACCTCGTGCCCGAGCTGCCTGCAGGGGCTGTCGCGCTACACCGGCGACCTGAACAACGGCTTGCTCGAGGCCGACTACATCGTCGTCGAGATGGCGAACCAGATCCTCGGTGCCGACTGGCTGCCGGAGTACGTGGAGACCGCGAACGACGGCGGGCTCGAGCGGGTGCTCGTCTGACCTGCGTGCTGGTCCGGCCTCGAGGCGGGGCAGGCACCGCGGCGTTGCGCCGACCCTGGCGCTATTCCGCCGCCAGTTTGCGGTCCTTGATCAACGCGTGCCAGAACTTGGTTTCCGACTCGATGAATGCGCCCAGTGCGGGCCCATCGGTGGGAACGACCTCGAGGCCGAATTCCTCGAGCCGTGCGCGCACCTCCGGCACGTTGATTGCGCTGGTCATTTCGGCGCTGAGTTTGGCGACGATCTCTGCCGGTACGCCCTTCGGTACGAACAACCCCTGCCACGCGTTGACCTCGAAGTTCTTCAACCCATAGGCCGCGCCGAGCTCGTCGAGCGTGGGCACATCGGGCAGAGACGGAATGCGCTTGCTCGACATCACGGCCAGCGCCATGACCTTGCCTGCCTTGATCTGCGGCAGCCCGGCGGCGGTGTCGAGCACCATCATCGGCACCTGGCCGCCGATCACGTCCTGCACCGCCAGCGCGGTGCCTCGATACGGCACATGCACGACGAACGTGCCGGTACGTTGCTTGAACAGCTCCATCGCCAAGTGGTGCGGACTGCCGACGCCCGGTGAGGCGTAGCTGTACTTCCCCGGGGACTTCCTGAGTTCCTCGATCAGCTGCCGGGCGCTGGTGAAACCGGCGCCAGGATTGACCGCCAGAATCAGCGGAAAGCGCGCCATGAAGC
>JANMAW010000154.1:0-6523 GCA_031360005.1 Rhizobacter sp. | reverse complement strand
TTTCGCTTCGAGCGCGATCACTTCGCGCGCCTGGCGCTTGGTTCCGATCATCAGGATCGTGCCGCGGCGCGCGGCGATCTGGCGGATGAATTTCATCGCGTCGTTGAAGAGCGGCTGCGTCTTCTCGAGGTTGATGATGTGGATCTTGTTGCGATGGCCGTAGATGTACGGGGCCATCTTGGGATTCCAGAAGCGGGTCTGGTGGCCGAAGTGCACACCGGCCTCCAGCATTTCACGCATCGTGACAGTCATGGGGACTCCAAAGGTTGGTTCTAGAATCCGGCTCGAATCGCTGCAGGTGCTTCATCCGGAGATGAATCTGCAGCAACACCTTTCAACAGCCGGTTCGCGATTTGCATGACCGAATTCGCGCTTCGCAACTCGCCAAGCGCTCGTCGTCAGTCAAGCCGTTCGAGTATAGCAGCCCATGTTCACCGACCTGACCGGCTCCCGCGCGCGCGGCACTGCCAGCGCCTTGCTCGACGCCAGCATCGCCGCGGCACGCTCGCCCGCCAACCGCCACACCTTCGTCCACACCAGCTTCGCCGCGGCCGAAGCGGCGGCGCGCGCGGTCGATGCGCTTCAACAGGCCGGTTCGACGGTGCCGCCGCTGGGCGGCCTGGCGGTGAGCGTCAAGGATCTGTTCGATGTGCGGGGCGAAGTCACCGCCGCGGGCTCGGTGGTGCTGGCGCACCGGGCCCCGGCGAACGCCGACTGCCCGGCCGTCGCACGCCTGCGCCGCGCCGGTGCCGCGTTGATCGGCAGGACGAACATGTCGGAATTCGCGTTCTCCGGTGTCGGCATCAACCCTCACCACGGTACACCGCCGAACCCCGCCACGGCCGCACTCGATGCGCAGCCGCGCATCCCGGGCGGCTCGACCTCGGGCGGAGCCGTTTCGGTGGCGACCGGTGCGGCGTGGGCGGCGCTCGGCTCCGACACCGGCGGCTCGATTCGCATCCCGGCCGCGCTGCAGGGTCTGGTCGGGTTCAAGAACACCACCCGACTCACGCCAACCGACGGTGCCGTGCCACTGTCGACGACGCTCGATACCGCGTGCGCGATCACCCGCTCGGTGCGCGATGCGGTGCTGTTGCACGAAGTGCTCGCCGATCGCACGGTGAGCCTCGCGATGCGGCCGATCGACGCGCTGCGGCTGGCGGTGCCGACCACGCTGATGCTCGACGATCTCGACGCCACGGTTCGCGCTGCGTTCGAACGTGCGATCAAGGCCCTGCGCTCGGCCGGGGCTCATGTCGAAGAGATCGCGCTCGCGCCGCTCGCCGATGTGGCCGGCATCAATGCTACCGGCGGGTTCTCCGCGGCCGAAGCCTGGGCCTGGCACCGCCGGGCGCTCGCGGAGCACGCCGCAAGTTACGACCCGCGCGTCTTGTTGCGCATCCGCCGCGGCGAGCGCATGAGCGCAGCCGACTACATCGACCTGCTGCAGGCGCGCCGCGCCTGGATCGAACAGATGCGACAGGGGATGGTCGGCTTCGATGCCCTGCTCAGTCCGACCGTCCCGCTGGTCGCACCAAAGCTCGCACCGCTGGTCGATGACGACGCTGCGTTCTTCGCCGCCAACGCGCTGCTGCTGCGCAACCCGTCGGTCGTGAATCTGCTCGACGGCTGCGCGATCTCGCTGCCCTGTCATGCACCCGACGAAATGCCGGTCGGGCTGATGGCGTGGAGCAGCGCGATGCGCGATGACACGGTGCTCGACGTGTCGCTGGCCATCGAAGCGGCGCTCGCCGTGCACTGCCGCGGAAACATGACGGTGCATCGAGCATGAAGGGGCCAGGACCATGAGGGTGGCCGTCATCGGCGCCGGCATCATCGGCGTGACCACGGCCTACGAACTCACGGTGGATGGCCACGAGGTCACGGTGTTCGAGCGCCATGGCAGCGTCGCGGCCGAGGCGAGCTTCGCGAATGCCGGTGTCGTGGCGCCAGGCTACGTGACGCCCTGGGCTGCACCCGGCAAGGTGTTCGGCCATTTGCTTGGGCGGTACGCGCCGGGCCGGGTGCGACCCGGGCTCGATACCGCAACGCTCGGGTGGCTGTGGCGCTGGTGGCGCGCCAGCCGCTCGCGCACCTACCAGGTCAACCGTGTGCGCATGCACCGCCTGGCGCACTTCAGCCGGGAGCGCCAGCGTCGACTCACGCGCGACCTGAAGCTCGACTACGAGCGCAGCGATGGCTGCCTGGTGCTGCTGCGCACGCCGCGGGATCTGGCGATGGTGCAACCCGGGCTGGCCGCGCTGGCCGAACTGAACACGCGTTTCGAGACGCTGAATGCCGACCAATGCCGTAGCGTCGAGCGTGGCCTGAACCCTGCGGCCGCGCTGCACGCCGGCATCCTGCTGCCCGACGCCGAGGTCGGCAACTGCCGCCAGTTCGCACACCTGTTGCGCACCGAGGCGCAGCGCCTGGGCGCGCGCTTCTGCTTCCACACCCAGGTGCAGCAGATCATCCCTGGCGGCGCTCCGAGGCTTCTGCACATGCACGCACCGCACGCCGAACCCGCGCTGCACAGCGTGCTCGGCGAAAGTGCACTGGACGATGCGCAAGACACTCAGCCGATGGCACACCAGCCGACCAGCGAGGAATTCGATGCCGTCGTCGTCTGCGCGGCGCTCGCTTCCGCGCCATTGCTGCGCCCGCATGGCCTGAGTCTGCCGCTGCAGGCGATGCACGGCTACTCGATCACGTTGCCGCTGCGCCGGCTTGAAGGCCACCCTGACCACGGCCCACGCTCGGCGCTGCTGGACGAGCGCTACCAGGTCGCGATCAGCCGCCTCGGCAGCCGCGTGAGGGTGGCCGGCGGCGCCGAAATCGGCGGCTCGCCCGCCCGGCACGACCCGCGTGCGCTCGCCACGCTGTACAAGGTGCTGCACGACTGGTTCCCAGGCAGCGCGCACCTGAGCCAGGCGCACACGTGGAAAGGCGCGCGTCCGACGCTGCCCGACGGGCCGCCGGTGCTGGGCCGCAGTGGCATCGAAGGCGTCTGGCTCAATCTCGGGCACGGATCGAGCGGCTGGGCGCTTGCCTGCGGCTCGGCGCGCCTGCTCGCCGATTCGCTGGCCAACCGGACGACCTCGATCGACATCGAAGGTTTGGGCATCGAGCGCCTGACAGGTCGGTGACGGTGCAGCGCGTCTTTCCGGTCACGGATGAACTGGCGTTGTTCGATGCCGCGCAGACCCGCGGGCTCGAACAGCGCGAGGCGGCTTCGTTGGAGGCTCACGCCCTGATGCGCCGCGCCGGCGAGGCCGTGGCGCGGCTCGCACTCGCCGTCGCTCCGCATGCGCAACGCGTGTGGGTCGCGTGCGGGCCCGGCAACAACGGTGGCGACGGGTTGGAGGCGGCGATCCATCTGGTGCGCTGGGGCAAGGATGTGCAGGTCTCGTTGATCGGCGACCCTGCGGCGCAGCCCGCCGATGCCCACGCCGCGCTGGAGCGAGCCCAAGCGGCCGGTGTGCGCATCGACGCCGGGGCCACGGCGCCCGCCGACGCACCGGAGCTCGCGATCGACGCGTTGCTCGGCGCCGGTGCGAACCGCGCTCCACAAGGGCCGATCGGCGCGACGATCCGCAAGCTCAACACACTCGACTGCCCGGTGCTCGCGGTCGACCTGCCCTCGGGCCTGCACGCCGGCACCGGCCAGCCGCTCGGAGACGACTGCGTGGTGGCGCACCACACGCTTGCGTTGCTGACGCTCAAGCCGGGCCTGTTCACCGGCGCCGGCCGTGATCATGCCGGTGAGGTATGGCTCGACCGGCTCGGCGTCGACCCATTGGGTGGTGACGCTCCGCAGGCCTGGTTGGCGGGCCTCGGCGCCGGTGCCGGCCCACTGAAGCGTCGTCATGCACAGCACAAAGGCAGCTTCGGGGATGTGGCCGTCGTGGCCGGGGCCCGAGGCATGAGCGGGGCCGCGCTGCTGGCGGCGCGCACCGCGCACGCCGCTGGCGCCGGGCGGGTCTACCTCGAACTTCTCGACGATGCCGCGGACGCGCTGACCGTCGACCTGTTGCGCCCCGAGCTGATGTTTCGCACCGGCTGGTCGCGCAGCGCGCCCGAGGTGCTTGCGCGAACGACGGTCGTTTGCGGCTGCGGTGGCGGCGAGACGGTGCGTGCGATGCTGCCACGCCTGCTGAGCCTGGCATCGCGCCTGGTGCTCGACGCCGATGCACTCAACGCGCTGGCGGTCGACGCGTCGCTCGCCGCTCTGCTGCGCGCTCGCGCCGCACGCGGCCATGCCACGGTACTGACGCCGCACCCGCTCGAGGCCGCACGGCTGCTCGCTTGCACGGCGCTCGAAGTGCAGTCCGATCGGTTGCGCGCGGCGCGCGAACTGGCTGAATCGTTCAACTGCGTGGCCGTGTTGAAAGGCTCGGGCAGCGTGATCGCCGCACCCGGCGAATGCCCGCGCATCAATAGCACCGGCAATGCCGCGCTTGCCACTGCCGGCACCGGGGATGTGCTGGCCGGCTGGCTCGCCGGGCGATGGGCGCAATCCGGATCGATCGACGGCGCCGACGCGGCCTTCGCCATCGCACGCCAGGCCGTCGCCGAGCATGGCGCCGCGGCGGGACGGCAAATGTCAGGTCCGCTGCGCGCCGCGGACCTGATCGAACGCCTGCACCACCGCTAGCACACGACCGGGCGCGTCGACACGGGCACGATCATCGAATTGAATCGAATCGAATCGCCTGCACCTGGTCACCGCGGTAGTTGTTCGATTGCGGTGCGTCAGCGTCGACTCGCCGACTTGCCGGCAGCACGCCCACTCGCCTTGCGTGCCGCCGCTTTCGCTGCGCGCACCGGATGCGTCGCGCCCGTCGACCCGCCGCGCGATTTGCCCTTGGCGGCAGCCTTCACGACCCGGTCGGTTTCCTTCACGGCGGCGAGCTCGCTGGCGGCCGTTCCGGCCTTGTCGCGGCGTGCGCGCGGCGCGGTGGCCTCGTCTTCACCGTCGCGCACCATGCGGAAATCGATCTTGCGACCGTCGAGGTCGACGCGGCTGACCTGCACGCGCACGCGCGAACCAACCGCGTAGCGCACACCGCTGCGCTCGCCGCGCAGCTCCTGCCGGATCTCGTCGAAGCGGTAGTACTCGCCACCGAGTTCGGTGATGTGGACCAGGCCCTCGACATACAAGCCGTCGAGCTGCACGAACAGGCCGAAACTGGTGACCGCGGTGACGGTACCGCCGTATTCCTCGCCGAGATGCTCGCGCATGTAGCGACATTTGAGCCAGGCTTCGACGTCGCGCGACGCTTCGTCGGCGCGGCGTTCGTTGACGCTGCAGTGGACGCCGGCGACCTCCCACTTCTCTTCTTCGGCAGTCGCGGTGCGCACCGGCTTCGTCGTCTTGCGATTCGACGGCGCCGGGTTGCTGGCGCCGGTCACGAGGTGATAGCGCTTGCCGCCCAGCAAGGCCTTGATGACGCGATGGACCAGCAGATCCGGGTAGCGCCGGATCGGGCTGGTGAAGTGCGTGTAGGCGTCGTAGGCCAGCCCGAAGTGGCCGCTGTTGATGCCGGTGTAGATGGCCTGCTGCATCGAGCGCAGCAGCATCGTGTGGATCTGGGTCGCGTCGGGGCGGTCCTTCGTGGCCGCGGCAATCACCTGGAACTCCCCCGGCTTCGGATCGTCGCTGATCGACAGGCCCAGGCCCAGCGCCCGCAGATAGCCCTGCAACAGCGTCCTCTTTTCGGGCGTCGGCCCCTCGTGCACCCGGTAAAGCGACGGGTGCTTGGCACGTGCGATGAAGTCGGCGGAACAGACGTTCGCCGCCAGCATCGCCTCCTCGATCAGCTTGTGGGCCTCGGTGCGCGTGCGTGGCACGATCTTCTCGATGCGGCCGTTCTCGTCGCAGACGATCTGCGTCTCGGTGGTCTCGAAGTCGATCGCGCCGCGCCGCGTGCGTTCCTTCAGCAGCGCGCGATACACCCCGTGCAGGTGCAGCAGATCGGGAACGAGCTCGTTGCGCCGGGCCGCTTCGGGCCCGCGCGTGTTGGCCAGGATCGCTGCCACTTCGGTGTAGTTGAAGCGGGCGTGCGAGCAGATGATCGCCGGGAAGAACTGGTACGCATGGATCTCGCCGTCGGCGGTGACCAGCATGTCGCACACCATCGCGAGGCGGTCTTCGTTCGGGTTCAGCGAGCACAGGCCGTTCGACAGTTTCTCCGGCAGCATCGGGATCACGCGCCGCGGGAAATACACCGAGGTGGCGCGCTCGTAGGCGTCGGCATCGATCGGCTCGCCCGGCTTCACGTAGTGGCTCACGTCGGCGATCGCGACGATCAGGCGCCAGCCGTTGTTCGCCTTGACACGGCCGACGCTCTTGCCGACAACGGCGGGCTCGCAGTACACCGCGTCGTCGAAGTCGCGCGCGTCTTCGCCGTCGATCGTGACGAGCGCCACGTCGGTCAGGTCGATGCGGCCCTTGCGATCGATCGCGCGGATCTTGTCGGGCAGGCCTGCGGCCTGCCCCAGCGCCTCGGGTGAAAACTGATGC
>JANMAW010000612.1:0-3520 GCA_031360005.1 Rhizobacter sp. | reverse complement strand
CGCGGCGCTGGCTCGATCTGGACGCGATGCCGCTGACGATCGACGCGGCCCTGGCGAACCTGCCAGGCGCGCCGGGGCTGCGCCTGCCCGGCAGCCTCGATGCGTTCGAGCTCGCGGTCCGCGCGGTGCTCGGGCAGCAGGTCACAGTCGTCGCGGCTCGCACGCTCGCGCCCCGCGTCGTCGAGCGCTTCGGTGCGCCACTGGCCACACCGTGGGACGATGTGACGCGCAGCTTCCCGGCGCCGGCGACGCTCGCCGCTACCGCGATCGAGCACATCGCCGAACTCGGCATCATCCGCACTCGGGCCGCGGCGATTCAGGCGATCGCGCAGGACTGGCCGGGGATCGCGGCGCTGCTCGCGCCGCGCGGGCGCGCCGAGCCGCTGATCGAACGGCTTTGCGCGTTGCCCGGCGTCGGCCCTTGGACGGCGCACTACATCGCGATGCGCACGCTCGGCTGGCCCGATGCCTTCCCGCCCAACGACGTCGCGGTGTTGAAGGCGATGAAGCAGCACTTCGACAGCACGACGCAACAAGAGGCCGAGGCCCATGCACTCGCCTGGCAACCCTGGCGCGCCTATGCCGTGCTGCGGCTTTGGAACTCACTGGAGAAAGCACCACCATGAACACGACGACCGATGCGATTCGCGTCACCTGCACGGCGCAGGCGACGATCGCGACGCCGCTGGGCCCGCTGCTGCTCGCCCGCACCGCCCGAGGGCTGGCAGGCGCATGGTTCGAGGGCCAGAAACATCACCCGGGGCAGCTCACGGCGCCACAGCGGCCGGATGACGAGTTGCTGCGGCGCGCCGCCGATCAGTTGCTGGCGTATTTCGCCGGCGAGAGCGTCGCCTTCGATCTGCCGCTCGATCTGCAAGGCACGCCGTTCCAGTGCGCGGTGTGGCGCTCCTTGCTCGCGATACCGCACGGCAGCACACGCAGCTACGGCGAGATCGCGAAGACGCTGAATACGCCGTCGGCGGTGCGCGCCGTCGGTTCAGCGGTCGGCCGCAACCCGGTGTCGGTGATCGTCGCGTGCCATCGCGTCGTCGGCAGCGATGGTTCACTGACCGGCTACGCCGGCGGCATCGATCGGAAGCGAGCGTTGCTCGCGCTCGAACGCGTGCCGTTGGCTGCGTAGTCGCGAGACTTCCACCCGAAGCAGCATGCCAAGCCGCGCTGGATACAAGCGCTGCCTTTGTCGGGTGCTCACTGCTGTAAAGTAAAGCCATGGGTTTGTTGCTCCGAACGCTTTTGGTGTGGTTGCTGGTGGTCGCTGTCCCTGCTCAGGGTGCTGCTGCCACGATCATGGCGTTCTGCGGGCCCAATCACCACGGCGATGGGGCAGTCGCCCAACCGCAGCAAGGCCACGCCGCCGCGCACGCGCACCACGGAAGCGTCGGTCAGAACGCTCATGAGCATCGAGAAACGGCAGCGGTGGCCGACGAAGACGCTGCCGCCACGGCGAGTTCTGCGACACCTGCGCAGTTCGTCCATGGCGACAAGCACAAGTGCAGCGCCTGCGCATCTTGCTGCTCGGCCGGCGCGATCCCGAGCACGGTGCTGGTCATACCCGAGCCTGCTGTGACCCCGACGGTGTTCTCGGCCGTCGTGCCCACCGTCGATGCGTTCGCCGCCGACGGACCTGACCGCCCTCCTCGAATCGTTCTCGCGTAGCGGGCGAGCCTGCCGCGTGCGCTGACACGCGGGGCCAGGCCAGAACCCGGTCCTTCCCTCGCCGTGCAGGCGGCACGGGAGCATCCAGACTTTGACGCGAGGACATCATGGTCCGTTTCATTTCGCGCTGGCGCATGCCATGCGCACTGCCAGCCGCATGGCTCGCTGGCTTGTGGGTTTCGGCGCTGACGGCGCAGGCGCAGCCCGCTGCCCGGGCTGCCAGGCCCGATCCGCTCGATGCGCAGGCCGGCGTGCCGACGCCGACCTACGAATCGTCGTTCTCCCAGTACCGACGTCTGGGCGATGAAAGGCCCGCCTCGTGGCGCGAGGCGAACGACACCGTCACGCGCCTCGGCGGATGGCGTGTCTACGCCCGTGAGGCACAGCAACCCGACCCGGCACCGGTCACGAAGCCGGCCGACCCGTCCCCAGCCGCGAATCCTCCCGATCGCGCGCCCGCGGCGATGCCGACCGAGACGGCCAAGCCCGTGCCTCCGGGGCATGGCGGCCACAAGATGCCATGAAAGCCTGCTCAATGAAAATGGGTCCGCAGAATCACGCTACTCTGGGGCACCGTTTGTCGCGCTTGGCCCGGCTGCGGCTGTTGGCTTTGCTGGCCGGCGCCGTCGTGCTGGGTGGATGTACCTCGTTCAGTCAGGACGGCGGCTTCTCCATGGCCGAACAGACGGCCGCGGACCGGCTCGGCAAGGAGTTGCGCTGGGCCCGATCCGACGCTGACCACGACGCCATCGACAAGCGCGTTGCCGAGCTGCTCGCCAAGTCGCTGACGGTGGACGACGCGGTGCAGGTGGCCTTGCTGAACAACCGAGGCCTGCAAGCGACCTTCCAGGAACTGGGCATCACCGAGGCCGAGGTGGTGCAAGCCGGACGCCTCCCCAACCCGGGCTTCAGCTTCGGCCGCCTGACGCGAGGCAGCGAAATCGAACTCGAACGCGGCCTGCACTTGAACCTCGCGCGTCTGCTGGCGACGCCGTTCATCGGCCGGATGGAAGCCCGCCGCTTCGAGCAAGTCAAAGGCATGGTCGCGATGAGCGTGCTGTCGCTCGCGGCAGAAACGCGCAAGGCCTACCTCAACGCGCTCGCGGCCGAAGAAACCGTGCGCTACATGCGCCAGGTCAAGCAGACCGCCGACGCCGGCGCCGAACTGGCACGCCGGATGGAGCAGGTCGGCAACTTCAACAAGCTGCAGCGCGCGCGCGAACAGGGTTTCTACGCCGAGGCGGCACTCAACTTTGCCCGGGCCGAGCAGGCTCAACGCTCGACACGGGAACGCTTGACCAGGCTGCTCGGGGTATGGGGCGCACAGGCGCAGTTCAGCCTGCCGGAACGGCTGCCCGACCTTCCAAAGCAGGCACTCGACCTGCCCGACGTCGAACGGTTGGCACTGGCGCAGCGGCTTGACGTTCAGGGCGCGAAGCTCGCCGCGGAGCAAACGGCGAGGAACCTCGGCCTGACGCGGGCCACACGCTTCATCAATGTGCTGGAGCTGGAACTTCAGAACAACAGTTCCAATGAAATACCCACCCAGCGCGGTTGGAAGATCGGTGTCGAATTGCCCCTGTTCGACTGGGGCAGTGCGCGTGTGGCGCGGGCTGAAGCGGTGTACATGCAGACGGTGCACCGTGCGGCCGAAACCGCCATCAACGCCCGCTCCGAGGTGCGCGAGGCCTACACCGGCTACCGCTCGGCCTACGACATTGCGCGCCATCACGCCGACGAGATCGTGCCGCTGCGCCAGCGCATCGCCGAGGAGAACCTGCTTCGCTACAACGGCATGTTGATCGGCGTGTTCGAACTGCTGGCCGACGCGCGCTCGCAGATC
>JANMAW010000605.1:0-1644 GCA_031360005.1 Rhizobacter sp. | reverse complement strand
CCGGCTCGGTCGCAAGCCCGAACCGCGAGACCGAAGCGATGCGCGACGGCACCGACGCGGTCTCTGACTGGCCGCTGCTCAACGCGCTGCTCAACGTCGCCGGCGGCGCCACCTGGGTCTCGCTGCACCACGGTGGCGGCGTCGGCATGGGTTACTCGCAGCACGCCGGCATGGTGATCGTCGCCGACGGCACCGATGCCGCGGCGAACCGGCTCGCGCGGGTGCTCGTCAACGACAGCGGCTCGGGCGTGATGCGCCACGCCGATGCCGGCTACGAACTCGCGGTGAAGACGGCGCGCGAACAGGGCTTGAACCTGCCGATGCTCGCGAAGTGAACTTCGAACGCATCGACCTGCACAGCATCGCGCCGCAACCGTGGAGCAACGGCGCCGGTCTGACCCGCCAGATCGCGATCGGCGGCGCGGGCGCCGCATTCGACTGGCGCTTCAGCGTCGCTGAAGTGGACCGCGACGCGCCGTTCTCACATCTCCCCGGAATCGACCGTTGCATCGTGCTGCTGCAGGGCGCAGGCATGTGGCTGCGGTCCGACGACGGCAGCATCGATCACGCGCTGACGGAGCCGCTCGCGCCGTTCCGCTTCCCGGGTGAGGTGGCCCTCGACGCAACCCTGATCGACGGCGCGAGCAGCGACTTCAATGTGATGACGCGGCGCGGCGTGTTTCGCAGCGAAGTGAAGTGCCATCGCGGCGCCGCCGAATTGCCGGGCGCGGCGGTCACGCTGCTGTTGTGCAGCGCGGGCGAGTGGGTCGTCGACGCCGACGTTCAACACCCACTGGCGCCGCTGCAGGCGATGCTGTGGCGCGAGCCGCTGGCCTCGGTCGCCGTCCGGCCGGCGCTCCCCGGCAAGCCGGCCGCGGTATTGCTGGTGCGGCTGTGTCACGATCGCGGCCGATGAATCCCGACGCGAATCGCAGCCTCTTCGCCCGGCACGCGCTGCTGCCCACGGGCTGGGCCCGCGATGTGCTGCTGGCGTGGGACGATGCCGGCAGGCTGACGGGGGTGCGACCCGACAAGATGCCGACGCCCGAAGTGCCGCGCGCCGCCGGCGCGCTGATTCCCGGCATGCCCAACCTGCACTCGCACGCCTTCCAGCGTGCGTTCGCCGGGCTGTCCGAACACCGCGGCACGGGCGCGGGCCCGTCCAGCGACAGCTTCTGGACCTGGCGCGACCTGATGTACCGCTTTGCGCTCGCAGTCTCACCCGACCAGCTCGAGGCGATCGCGACGCACCTGTACATCGAGATGCTGCAGGCCGGCTACACCTCGGTGTGCGAATTCCACTACCTGCATCACGCTCCGGACGGCCGGCCCTATGCCGACCGGGCCGAAATGTCGCTGCGCCTGATCGCCGCGGCGCAGCGCGCCGGCATCGGCATCACGCTGCTGCCGGTGCTGTACCAGCAGGCCGGCTTCGGCGCGCAGCCGGCGCGCGCAGATCAGCGGCGCTTCGTCAATAGCGTCGACGCGCTGCTCGACATCGTCGAGCGGGCAAGGGTGCAAGGCGCGCGTCGCGCTGCACCTGTCGATGCCATTGGCGACGTGCGGGTCGGGGTTGCGCCGCACTCGCTGCGTGCGGTCGGGCCGCGTGCGCTGCAGCAACTCGTCGCCGGCGTTCATGCGATC
>JANMAW010000597.1:0-9046 GCA_031360005.1 Rhizobacter sp. | reverse complement strand
GTGGCAGTTCGAGCACCCAGGCCGGCAAGATCAGCCCGTAGGCAGCGACCACGATCGCATCGGCCCGAGCAGCTACCAACGCGGCGCGGACTCCGGCAGCGTCTTGTTCGAACTTGCCGTCGAGCCGCAGGCTGCGCGGCTGCGCCACGCCGATGCCGTGATCCAGCGCGAACGCCTTAACCGGCGAGGCGTGCAACTTCATGCCGCGACCGGAGGGCCGGTCGGGCTGGGTCAGCACCAGGCCGATGTGAAACCCCGCCGCGTGCAGACGCGCGAGCGCGACCTGCGCGAACTCGGGCGTCCCGGCGAAGACGACATTCATCGTGCGGCGCACGTCAGCATCGGGGCGTCACGCGCGCTCATCCTCGCGGGCCTTCTTCAGCATCTTGGCCCGGATGCGGTCGCGCTTGAGCTGGCTCAGGTACTCGACAAACACCTTGCCCATCAGGTGGTCCATTTCATGCTGCACGCACACCGACAGCAGACCTTCGGCCTCGAACTCCTGCGGCTCGCCGCTGCCATCGAGCGAGCGCACCGTCACCCTGGCGTGGCGCGGCACCTTGTCGTAGATCGCCGGCACCGACAAACAACCCTCGTCGGTGACGGTCATCTCTTCGCTGAGCACCAGCAGCTCGGGGTTGATCAGCACACGCGGGTCGTCGCGCGCCTCCGAAGTGTCCATCACGATCACGCGCTCGTGGACATCGACCTGGGTGGCCGCGAGGCCGACGCCATCGGCGGCATACATGGTCTCGAGCATGTCGTGCACAAGTTGCCGGATCCGCGCATCGACCTGTGTCACCGGTTTGGCCACCGTGTGCAGGCGCGGGTCGGGATAGCGGAGGATGTGAAGCTTGGCCATCGGGGTGAGCTCAAATCTTCGGTAGCACGAGCGCCACCGGCGGTGTGGGACAGGCGCAACGCCGGCGCGTGTGACAGGTCTCACACGGCGCGCGCGGCGGAGTCACTTTCGTTGCGATATCAAGGGTTTAGAGGCAGAATCTGTGAAAGAGATTGAGGATTTTCGCCGAACCCCGATTTGTCTGGCGAGCTCGGCTCAGTAACCCTATCGCACGGGCATCCAAGCCCGCGCACCGAGAGAGATTCCCAAAATGCGCCGTCGCGATCGATCCGCTTCTGATGTTCGCCGGGCCGTCGGCGTCGTGGCCTCGGGGCTGACCCTGGGTCTCGGGCTCTGGTCCGGCGGGCTGCAAGCCGCCGACTGGCCCATCACCCCCCAGCAACGTGGCACTGCACAGAAGGTCGCGCAAGAAGGGGTGCCGCTGTCCGAACTTGCCGCGAACGCGCCCGACTCTTACACCGTGAAGCTGCGCGACACGCTGTGGGACATCTCCAAGGTGTTTCTGAAAAGCCCGTGGCGCTGGCCCGAGTTGTGGGGAATGAACCTCGATCAGATCCGCAACCCGCACCTGATCTACCCGGGCCAGGTCCTGTTGCTCGACAAGACCGGCGGCCGCGCCCGACTGCGTATGGGGCAGGCGATGGGCGACGGCACCGTGAAGCTGTCTCCGCGTGTGCGATCCTCTGCGCTGGGCGACGGTGCGGTGCCGTCGATCCCGTTCAATCTGATCGAACCGTTCCTGAACGAGGCGGTGATCTTCCAGACCAACGAACTCGAGCAGGCGCCGCGCATTGTCGCAGCCCAGGAAGGGCGCGTGCTGCTGGGCCGTGGCGAGACCGCCTATGTGCGCGGCGGCGACCTGAGCAGCGGCAACGAGTACCGGATCTTCCGCGAGCCCAGGGCCCTGATCGATCCGGCGACGCGCGAAGTGCTCGGGTACGAGGCGCTGTATGTGGGGTCGGCCGAGTACACCCGCCAAGGCGAGACACGTGTCGACGCGAGCGGCAAAGCCGAGATCGTGCCAGCCACGTTCGTCGTGACCAACGTGCGCCAGGAAGCGGGCGTGGGCGACCGCTTGGCCGTGGTGCCGCCACGCGAGTTCAGCAACTACGCGCCGCATGCGCCGCAGGGCTTGATGGATGGGCAGATCGTGTCGATCTACGGCGATGCGCTCACCGCCGGCCAGAACCAGATCGTCGCGCTCAACCGCGGGGCAAACAACGGGATGGAACGTGGTCATGTGCTGGCCCTGATACGCAACGGAGAACGCGTCGTCGACAAGACCGACCCACGCCGCCCCATCATCAAACTGCCGGACGAGCGGCACGGGCTGCTGTTCGTATTCCGCGTGTTCGATCGCATGTCGTACGCGCTGATTCTGACGGTCAAAGACCCGGTCAAGCCGGGCGATCGTTTCTCGCAGCCCTGACACGTCGACCCGGCTTGCGTCGCCGGGCCCCCGCCTTCGCCAACCTCAGCGCGCAGCGTGATCGACCGACACGAACTCGGCGCTTGGTTGCGACTGCTCGAAACGCCGCAACTCGGGCGCGACTCGGCGCGCAAGCTGCTCTGCGCGTTCGGCTCGCCGCAGGCGGTGATCGACGCGCCGACTCGCGCTCGGCTTGAAGTCGTCGGACCCACTCAGGCGACCGCTCTCGCGACGCCACCGGACGGCATCGACGACCTTGTCGCTGCGACGTTTGCCTGGCTCGAAGCCGACGCGCCCGAACCGCGTGCGGCCATTGCGCTCGGCGACCCGCGCTACCCGCGCGCCCTGCTCGACAGCGCCGACCCGCCGGTGCTGCTTTACGCACAAGGCCGCTTCGACCTGCTGCAGGCCGGTTCGATCGCCGTGGTCGGCAGTCGGAATCCGACGCCGCAGGGCAGCGACAACGCACGCGCGTTTTCGCATCATCTCAGCGATGCCGGGCTCACGATTGTCTCGGGCATGGCGCTGGGCATCGACGCCGCCGCCCATGCCGGCGGGCTCGAGGGCCCCGGCAGCACCATCGCGGTGGTCGGCACGGGTCTCGACCGCGTCTACCCGCGCCGCAATCTGAACCTGGCCCATCGGATTGCCGGCAACGGGTTGATCGTCAGCGAGTATTCGCTCGGCACGCCTGCGCTGGCAGCCCATTTCCCGCTGCGCAACCGCATCATCGCGGGGCTGGCGCGCGGCACCCTGGTGGTCGAGGCGGCGTTGCAGTCAGGCTCGCTGATCACCGCGCGGCTGGCCAACGAAGCCGGTCGCGACGTGTTCGCAATTCCGGGCTCGATTCACTCGCCACAATCGCGCGGTTGCCATGCCCTGATCAAGCAAGGCGCCAAGCTGGTCGAAACGGCGCAAGACATCCTCGAAGAACTGCGCCTGCCGGACGCGTCGACACATATTGCACCACCTGCGGAGCCGGATACCGAAGAAGACCCGCTGCTCGCGGCGCTCGGCTTCGAGCCGGTGACGCTGGATGCGCTGGGGGCACGCACCGGCCGGACTGCTTCGGAACTGAGCACACGCTTGCTCGGGCTCGAACTGGAGGGCCGGGTCGCGCGTCTGCCCGGTCAATTGTTCCAGCGCGTGGTACGCCGCTGAAATCCGCCGCGCATGTCGAATGCACCGCCAAACCGGGCTGTCCGGCACCGGGAAAACCGGTCGGCTGCGGTATAGTGACTTTATGTTCGACGTGCTCGTGTACCTGTACGAAAACTACTGGCGACCCGACGCCTGCCCCGACCACGACCAGCTGACCCGAAAGCTGTCGTCGGTGGGTTTCGAGTCGGACGAAATCCAGGAAGCGCTTTCGTGGCTCGACGGCGTGGCAACCGCAGCGCTGTCCTATGTCGGCGAGCAGGGCGAGCACAGCCTGCGGGTGTATTCACCGGCGGAACAGGAACATCTGGGTGAAGACTCGATCGGCTTCATCAGCTTCCTCGAATCTGCAGGCGTGCTGCCGCCGCCGATGCGCGAAATGGTGATCGACCGGGCCAGTGCGATTCCGGGTGGCCCGCTCGACCTCGAAGACCTGAAGATCATCGTGCTGATGGTGTTCTGGAGCCTGGGCGAAGAACCCGATGCGCTGATCCTCGACGAGCTTTTCGTCGACGCGGAAGATCGCCTGATCCACTAGGCGCGCGGCGAACGGGGACGCCGGGTGACGGACGCACGGGCTGTAGTGAGCCGGATCACCCAGCTCAGCCGGCCGGCGTGGGAGCGGGTTTGCAGCCTGCGGCCTTACGGGCCTGGCACAATCAGTTCAACAAGCGGCTCGGGTCGCCATCCAGCTTGGCCATCGCGTCGCGCGTGGCCCGCACCGTCAACGATTCGTCTTGCGCCGGCACCAGCAAGCCGGCCTGCAGGAAGGCAGCCAGGCGATTTTGCTGAAACAGCACGCCGCGCCCTTGGGGCGAGACGAACAAGGTTAGCTGTCGGCGCATCCCCTGCCAAGCGAGTTGCACCGCTTCGTTTCGATTGCGGTAATCGAGCATGTACCAGCTGCCAACTTGCAACTCCCGCGCCCAGGCCAGCATCGCCGGCGTGGGCATGGAACCGCCTTCGGACACCACTTCGAGCTCCGAGCTTTCGTGGCCCGACAGGTCGTGCACCATCGACTCGTCGATCACCAAATCCTTGACTTCGGGCAGCAACTCTTCGAGCGTCTCGAGCCGCACCATCAACTCCTCGAGGCGCTCGCGCGGGATCGCGGCGGTCTTCGCGGTGAACGCCGCGGCCAGCGAGTTGTTCAGGCGCTGGATGTGCTCGTCCTGCTTGTCGGCTGGCACGCCGGCGTGCTCCATGCCATCGCGCACGATCTTCAGCAGCGGCGGCAGCTTGCGTATCACTTCCGCGCGCTCCTCGCGCGACACCTTCGCACTTGCCGACCAGATCAGGTCGGTCGCGGCGCGCTTCATGTCCTTCGTGGTTTCGCTCTGATTGCCGGACTTGACCGCGGCCATTGCCAACACGTCGGCCCAGACGTGGAACAGGAACTCGCGCACGCCTTCCTGCACCGGCACCTCGTTCAGCATCTTGCGCAACTCGATCGTGTACTGGATGGCCAGCGTCTCGCGCTGCTCAACCTGCTGCGCCAGCGAAACGCCCTTGCGCGAAGCCTCGTTCTCGTTCTTGAAGTAGTGCTCGAGGAACTTTTCGAACTCGCCCAGCACGGTCTGAAACACCCGGCGGCCGGTGTCAGGATAGGCCTCGACGACTTGCACGACACGCTTGATCTCCTTCTCGAGGATGTCGCCGACAGCGCGGCTTGTCGCATCGAAGCCCATCACGCACGAACCCATGCGGTCGATCAGCCGGCGTGCCGGGTGATCGATGGTGGCAAAGAAATCGGGCTCGCCGACGGCCACGCGCAGCACCGGCATCTGCAGGCGTGCGAACCAGACGCGTACCGCCGTCGGGATGCGCTCTTCGGTCAGGATGCTTTGAAACAGCAGTGCAACGATCTCGATGGTGGCGCGTTCGACCGGCGTGGCGGCGGCCTGTTTCAACGCCTTCTTGCGCTGGTTCAACTCTTCCAGCAAGGCCGGGGTGCTGCCCCGACCCGGCACGGTACGCCCGGCACCGCCGGGCGACAGGCTGCGCGCGATGCCCTTCTGCGCTTCGGCAATGGCCGCCGTCAAGCCAGGCGACGCCACGACCGGTCGATCCTGCTGCGTGACCCCGAAGCTCGGAAGCTGACGGCCGACCAATCGATTCAGCCGGCCCAGCACGGCTTCTGCATGATCGATGCCGCGCGCCAGGCCACCGGTACGGGTCAACAGGCGCGTTTCTTCGCTGACTTCGCCACGGCCGTCGCGGACGGTTCCGCCTGGCTGCGTGAACGGTTCGGCCACATTCACCGACCGGCCTGGTCCATCGGTCGATGCGCCGCGCGAACGCCGGATGAAGGGCCGCAGATCGACATCGGGCAACACATGGCGTTCGAGCAGAAAGCGGTTGGTCTCGTGATACCCCTCTTCGGCGAACTGCGCGAACTCCTCGTGCACGACGCCCTGAAAATGCCGCCAGGTTTCGAGGCTCAGCCCGGCCGTGCGCCACGCTGCGGTGACAATGCGCGCGAGCACGTGCGGCCGCAGCACATCGTTGGCGTCGAGTTCGTCTCGACTCTCGAGCGCATTCATGCGCGAGCGCAGGTCGGTGAACTCCCAGGTGGCGCTGTCCATCATCGACAGTGCCAACCTCGAACTGACGATCTCGAGCTCGATCGTGTCGTCATCGACCAAGCTCAGCTTCGGGTTGCGGCCGGGGGTTGCCGGCAGGTCGCCCGACCGGGTTGCAGAGACCAAACCACTCAACCGCGCGCTGCGCAGCATGTCGGTCATGCCCTGAAGCCACAGCTGCGCCGCCTTCTGCAGGTCGGGGGCGAGTTCCCGCCGGCGCATCGCAACCGTCGGCTCGGCGACCTGGCTTGCCAGCGCCCGCGCCCCTTTGTCGATCGCCTGCACCACCGCGGGCAGGCCGGCAAGCAGCCCTTCAAGGTAGGAACGCCTTGCCTGCTGGGCCAATGCCGAAGGGTTGGCGGGTGGAGGCATGTGTCGAATACGGATCCTGAGGGCTACGCGAGAACTCTACACCACCGCCCCGGCATTCGGATCATCGGGATCGGCCTCCTTGGAGGGCAGCGTCTTCACGAGATCCTCGCGCTTGACGCCCAACCACATCGCAATGGCCGCCGCCACGAACACTGACGAGTAGATGCCGAACAGGATGCCGATGGTCAGCGCAATTGCGAAGCCGTGCAACGTCGGCCCGCCGAAGATCAGCATCGACAGCACCATCATCTGCGTGCTGCCGTGCGTGATGATCGTGCGACTCATCGTGCTGGTGATCGCATGATCGATCACTTCGTGCGTGTTCATCTTGCGAAAGCGCCGAAAGGCCTCGCGAATCCGGTCGAAGATCACGACCGATTCGTTGACCGAGTAGCCCAGCACCGCCAGCACGGCCGCGAGCACCGTGAGATTGAACTCCCACTGGAAGAACGCGAAGAAGCCGAGGATGATGATCACGTCGTGCAGGTTTGCGATGATCGCCGCGACCGCGAACTTCCATTCGAAACGGATCGCGAGGTAGATCATGATTCCGATGACGACGAAGGCCAGCGCCTTCGCGCCGTCGACCGCCAGTTCGCGTCCGACCTGCGGGCCGACGAATTCGACACTCTGCAGCTTGACGGGCTCGAGAGCGCCGGCCGAGCACACCGGCCGGCTCGCCACCTCGCCCTTGTCGCTCGTGACCTCACGGGTGCTGACGGCGCCGCTCTCGGCCTGGCACAGCGCGTTGAAAACCGTCGTGACCACCTCGCCCTGCTTGATGCCTCTGGCCGCCGGCAGGCGAATGATCACGTCGCGCGAGCTGCCGAAGTTCTGCACCTGCACCTCACCGAAGTTCAGCTTCTCGACGTTGCCGCGAATCCTTTCAACCTCGGCGGTTTGTGCATAGCTCGTCTGCATGACGATGCCGCCGGTGAACTCGATCGAAAAGTGCAGGCCACGGGTCGCGAGGAAGAACACCGCGGCGAGAAAGGTGACCAGCGAGATGACGTTGAACACCAGCGCATGGCGCATGAACGGGATGTCGCGCCGGATCCTGAAGAACTCCATGATGGATTTCCTTGTGTTCTCGAGTTCAGGCGCGGGTGGAGTTGCTGACGGGCAGGTCAGCCTGCGGCCTCCAGACCTGTCCGATCGACACGCCCTTGAGCTTCTTCTGCCGGCCGTACCACAGGTTCACGAGCCCGCGCGAAAAAACCACCGACGAGAACATCGACGTCAGGATGCCCAGGCAATGCACCACCGCGAACCCGCGCACAGGACCGGAGCCGAACGCCAGCAGCGCCAGACCGGCGATCAGCGTCGTGACGTTCGAATCGAGAATGGTTGCGAACGCGCGCTCGTAACCGTAGTGGATCGCCATCTGCGGCGACGCGCCGCCGCGCAGTTCCTCGCGCACGCGCTCGTTGATCAGCACGTTCGAGTCGATCGCCATGCCCAGCGTCAGCGCGATCGCCGCGATGCCCGGCAGCGACAACGTCGCCTGCAGCATCGACAGCAATGCGAGCAGCAGCAGCAGGTTGAAGCCCAGCGCCAGCGTCGAGATCACGCCGAAAAGCTGGTAATACACGCACATGAACAGTGCGATTGCTGCGAAGCCGAACAGCACGCTGTGAAAGCCCTTCGTGATGTTCTCGGCGCCGAGGCTGGGGCCTATCGTCTTTTCCTCGATGATGTCCATCGGCGCGGCGAGTGAGCCGGCGCGCAGCAGCAACGCCGTGTCGCTCGCCTCGGCGGCGTTCATCCGCCCGGAGATCTGGAAGTGCGAACCCAGTTCGCCCCGGATCACCGGCGCGGTGACGACCTCGCCCTTGCCCTTCTCGAACAAAAGGATCGCCATGCGCTGGCCGATGTTGTCGCGCGACACGTCCTTCATCAGGCGCGCACCCTTCGCATCGACCGTCAGGTTCACGACCGGCTCGTGGGTCTGGCCGTCGAAGCCGGGCTGCGCGTCGGTCAGGCTGTCGCCGGTCAGCACGACCTGACGTTTGACGATCAGCGGGCTGCCATCACGATCGATGAACCGCTCGGTGCCGAACGGAACCGGCCCCACGCCGGTCGCCGCCGCGGTGGCCTCGGCGCTGGCGTCGACCATGCGCAGCTCGAGCGTCGCGGTGCGGCCGATGATGTCCTTCGCCTTGGCGGTGTCCTGCACGCCCGGCAATTGCACGACCACCCGATCCTGGCCTTGCTGCTGGATCACCGGCTCGGCCACGCCGAGCTCGTTGACGCGGTTGTGCAGCGTCGTGATGTTCTGCGTGATCGCGGTGTCTTCCACCCGCTTCGCGGCTTCGGGTTTCAGGCTGCCCGCGAGCTTGAAGTCGGTGCCTTCGGGGGTCTCGAACCACTGCAGATCGGGCAGTTGGTCGGCCAACAGCGTGCGGGCACTGGCGAGCGTCTCGCGGTCGCGAAAACGCACCGCCACCGTGTTTCCATCGCGCGTGATGCCGGCGTGGCGCAGATTCTTGTCGCGAAGAAGCGTTCGGATGTCGCCGCTCAGCGCCTCGGCCTTCTTGGTCAGCGCCGACTTCATGTCGACCTGCATCAGGAAGTACACGCCGCCCCGCAGGTCCAGGCCGAGAAACATGGGCAATGCCCGCACCGAGGTGAGCCAGCCGGGCG
>JANMAW010000565.1:0-3037 GCA_031360005.1 Rhizobacter sp. | reverse complement strand
TTGTTTGCCTGGCCCAGCGTTTTGGCAAGGTCGATTGCCCGTTGCCGGAATTGCGCCGACTCCGCGCAGCGGCCGCGCAAGGCGAGGGCGGTCGCATGTTGGGCGTAGGCGCAGACGCCAAGGTCGTGACCGCCGAACACGGATCCCATCCACGCGTGCTTCGCGCGGTCATACCGACCGATGCCTTCGCGGCTGGCATCGACCGCCATCTGGATATCGCCGCGAACCAGGCCTGTCGCCCAGCGGCAATGAATCGCCTCGAGAAGCAGATCGTCGTCGTTCGACTTGCGACCAAGCGTGATCAGCTCTTCCGAGTAGTTGCGGGCACTATCCAGCCGGTCCATTATGACGTTGTACCAGAGTCCCCACGTCGCTTTGAACAGCGCCGGCTCGTCCTCCAGCGCTATCGCGTGCGCGCGTGCCCGCCGGTAGACATCCTCGACTTCCGAGCTTTGCGGGCCCTTGACGAGCGTGATCGGCGAGCCGAGCTTGAGCAGCAGAACGAGTTCGCGGCGCCTCCGCTCCGAGGGTTGCACGATCTCGGCCGCCTCGGCCAGTGCCTCGCTGTAGTGAGCAACGCATTCCGTGTACGACGAGTGGGCGAGCGCGCGATCGCCTGCTCGCTCGCGATAGGTGCAGGCGGCATCCCATAGCGCCGCGTGATGGAAGTGATGCGCAATCAGCTCCGGCTCTGATTCGGCAAGGAAAGCGAAGTCCCTGAGAAGGGCCTCGCCGATCCGTTCATGAAGCTGTTGCCGGCGGGTGCGCAGAAGACTGTTGTACGCGACGTCCCGCACCAGCGCGTGCTTGAAGCTGTAGCTCGAGCTGCCGTTCTGGCCGCGACGGTAGACGACCCCCGCGGCGATCAGACCGTGCATGCTTACCTCAAGCTCCCCCGCGGACTGTGCAACCAGCGCCGCGAGCAGCGGGTGCGAGAAATAGTGGCCGATCACCGCCGCCACTTGGGCGATCTCTTTCGCCGGCCCGAGGCGGTCGAGCCGCGCCATCAGCGAATCCTGCAGCGTTGCCGGTACGCTCGGCTGTCCGGGCGTCGAGGACTCGAGCACCGCCTTGGTCAGTTCCTCGACATACAGGGGGACGCCATCGCTCTTGGCCACGATGTTGTCCACGAGCGCGCGTTCGAGCGCGCGTGGCGCTGCCGTTGCGGCCACGAGTGCTGCCGCCTCGGTGGGGGTGAGACGCGAAAGCACGAGCGAAGAGGCGAACGAGCGCTCTTTCCAGGGTGAAGCGAATTCGGGCCGCGCCGTGACCAGCGCCAGCATGCTGCTCGCGGAGATTCTATCGATGAGGCGGGTCCAAAGCTCGTTAGTGGTTGGATCGATCCAGTGCGCGTCCTCGAGAAGAAGCAGTACCGGCGCCGTGCGCGCAAGGCCGGTCAGCAGATCGACCAGCGCGGCCAGCGTGGCGGCTTTGCGCTCAGGCGGCGAGAGCTCAAGCGGCGGAAAGCGTGTGGTAGGGAGCGACAGCAGATCGGCGACAAGACTCGCGTCCGTGGCGGTGACGGCGCCACTGGTCCGCAGCATCGCCTCGAGCTTGTCGAGCTTCTTGGTGTCCCCGTCTTCGCGTGCGAAGCCGGCAGCACGCTCAAGATGCCGCACCACCGGATGGAGCGCGCTGTTCGCGTGATACGGCGAGCACTGGCAGGTCACCTGGTAGCAGCGTTCGTGCATGAGCTGCTCCACCAACACGTCGGCGAGCCGCGACTTGCCCATCCCCGCTTCACCCGAGATGATGAGAGCACGACCCTCGCCTTTGCATGCCCGCTGCCAGAGGTTCGCAAGAAGAGACGACTCTTCGCTGCGACCCACGAAAGCTCCGCGGTCCGGTGCGCGCGTGGCTGCGAAGCGTGTTTCGGCGGATTTCTCGCCCAGCACCCGCCACACGGCGACGGGCGCGGCGAATCCCTTGAGCGTTCGTTCGCCCAGGCTCTCGTACTCGAAGCGGTTGCCGAGCATCTGATACGTTCGGGGGCCGATGAGAATCGTATTGGGCTCGGCCATTGCCTGCAGGCGCGCGGCGAGATTTGGCGTCTCGCCGGCGATAGGGCGCTCGCGGGCGGAACCCGTGCCGAGCAGATCGCCAACGACGACGATGCCGGTCACGATGCCGATGCGTGCCTGGAACCCGCGGCCGTCGGGGCGTTTCAGCGGTCCCAATGCATCGATGATCGCCAAGCCGCACCGGACCGCATGCGCCGCCGCATCTTCATCGGCCCGCGGATAGCCGAAATAGGCGAGCACGCCATCGCCCATGAACTTCGCCACGAAGCCGTCGAACCGCGCTATCGCCCCTGCGCAGACGTCCTGAAAGCGCCGGATGTACGCGCTCGCATCTTCGGGGTCGAGCGCATTCGCCAACTCGGTCGAGGCCACGAGATCGCAGAACAGGACAGTGAGCTGTCTCCGCTCCGCCTCGCCGGAGTCGGAGTCCACCGCGCGCGAAGCGCGTGTCGCAGGCGGCTGCGCCCGCAATGCTTCGAGCGCGCGTAACAACCTGCGGCGATGGCCGAGTGACACGCCGAGCTTTTCGAGATCGGCATCGGTAAGCTCGCCAAGGACGTCGAGGTCGATATCGTTGGCTGCGAAAGTCCGTGCGTACTGCCGCAAGCCCTGCGTCTCGAGCCAATGCTCAAGATCGGTCACGTGCATACCGTCCCCGTTTCAGTAGCCGCCGCTTTGGAGGTCGGGCAAGTCCCGGAGTGAAGAACTCCCGCTCGACAGAGTACGCAGATCGGATACCACGGTCTAGTTGCGCTTGGTGTTCTCCGCTTGCTCGCAACGCGGGTTGTCATATTGACGGACTGAGCGTCCAGGAGCGTAGCCATGAGGAATGTCCGCTTCGAGTCGATAGCTGAATTCGCTGAGCGACATTTGTCGGCCAAGAGCTGTCGTTCCCGTGCGCTTCGATCTCTCGGACGCCGAACGCGATTTCGCTCGCCGCAACGCCGACCACGACGCCGACTACGCTTCCATGCGCCTGGTGAACTGGCTGGTCGCTTCGGTCTGAGGGGTGCCCG
>JANMAW010000552.1:0-6646 GCA_031360005.1 Rhizobacter sp. | reverse complement strand
GAAGGCCGGCGATCGCGCCGCCTATGCGAGCAATCCGCCCGGCAGCTATTGCGCGCTGCGCGTGTTGCCGGCCAAGAGCGTGGTCAGGCTGCCCGACGCCATCGACTTCGAGACCGGCGCGGCGATGATGCTGAAGGGCCTGACCGCGCAGTACCTGCTGCGCAAGACGCTGCCGCAGGGAGGGCTGCAGCCCGGCGACTTCGTGCTGTTCCATGCCGCGGCGGGTGGTGTCGGGCTGATCGCCTGCCAGTGGGCGAAGGCGCTCGGCCTGCAACTGATCGGCACGGCCGGGTCGGACGAGAAATGCGCGCTGGCTGCGGCGAACGGCGCCGCCTTCACGATCAACTACCGCACCGAAGATTTTGCCGCGCGCGTCAAGGAGATCACCGCCGGCACGGGCGTGAAGGTGGTGTACGACTCGGTCGGCAAGGACACCTTCGAGAAGTCGATCGACTGCCTGCGCCCGTTCGGGCTGATGGCGAGCTTCGGCAACTCCTCGGGTACGGTGCCGCCGATCGCGCCGGGCATCCTGGGCCCGAAGGGGTCGCTCTACCTGACCCGCGCGACGCTGTTCACCCACATCGCCACCCGCGAGGCCACGCAGGCGATGGCCGATGACCTGTTCGCGATGGTGACGAGCGGCAAGGTAAAGATCCGCATCGACCAGCGCTATGCACTGAAGGACGTCGCGCAGGCGCACCGCGACCTCGAGGCGCGCAAGACCACTGGTTGCAGCGTGCTGATGCCCTGATCCGGCGCAAACGAAGACGATCGTTCGGGTTGATGGGCGCTATCGACCTGGGCCGGACCGACACAACACCGAATTCGATGCCCAATAGCAGCCGTTCCGGTCGTGGCACTTGAGGTGAACGGGACGAAAGCCGGCAACGCGTCGATGGCCGGCGTCGTCGCTCACGCGACGAGCGACCAGCGCCCTCGGAACCAGACCCCCGAAGCGATCGCCGCGCCCACGGTCAGGCCATAGGCGACGAGTGCCAGGGCGAGCGCGGCGAAGGCCCAGGCCAGCGAGCCGGTGAGCGTGAGTACGAGCCAGCCACCGCCGATCGCGATGACCATGCGCAGCAGCCCGCCGAGCAGCGGCCATGCCAGTCGCCCGGCGCCTTGCGACGCGAAGTAGAGCGACAGGCCGAGGCCGAAGAAGCCGTAAGTCGGGCCGACGACGCGCAGGTAGGCGATGCCGGTTTCGAGCATGTGCGGGTTGTGGCCGAAGAGGCCGAGCCACGCCTGCGGCCAGATCGCGGCGACGATGCCGATCGCCTCGGTGATGGCGAAGGCGAGCGCTCCGCCGGTGAGCGCGATGCGCAGAGCGCGCTGCCGCTGGCCGGCGCCGATGTTCGTGCCGACCATCGCCACCATCGGCGCGCCCAGGCCGAACACCAGCGGGATCAGCAGGTACTCGAGCCGCGCGCCGGTGCCGTAGCCGGCCACGGCATCCGGGCCGCCATGCGCGCCGACGAGCGCCGTCGTCAGCGCCACGGTCAGCGAGGTCTGCAGCGTGCTGATCGCCCCGATGCCGCCGACGCGCAGGATGTCGGCGAACATCGGCCGGCTCAGCGGCGCGCGGTGCAGCCGCACCACGGAACGGCCCGAGAGGATGTACCAGCCGAGCACCGCGATCATCAGCGCCGTCGTGACCAGCACGGCCACGCCGCCGCCGGCGATGCCCAGCGCCGGGAACGGCCCCCAGCCGAAGATGAGCAGCGGCGAAAGCGGCACCAGCAGCACGACGCCGAGGCAGACGGCTAGCGCAGGCACGAGCATGTTGCCGGTGCCCCGGATCACGCTCGCCAGCGCATTCATCAGCCACACGAGCACGTTGCCGGCGAAGACAACGTTCGAATACGTCATGGCCGCGTCGAGCGAGGCGCCCCTCCCGCCCATCGCCGCGTAGAGAGGCCGGCCGAAGGCGAGGAAAAGCACCGACGTGACGATGCCCAGGCCGAGGTTGATGAGGACGGCGTGCAGCACCAGCGCGTCGGCGTCGGCGCGTCGGCCAGCGCCCAGGGCGCGCGCCACGGCCGACGAAATGCCCCCGCCGATGGCGCCGGCCGACAGCATCTGCATCATCATGAAGCCGGGAAAGACGAGCGCCATGCCGGCGAGTGCGGCGGTGCCGAGCTTCGAGACCCACCACGTCTCGATCAGGCCGGTCGAGGCCTGCGCCGTCATCACCAGGATATTCGGCCAGGCGAGCATCAGCAGCGTCGGCACGATCGCCCCCTGCAGCAGGCGCTTCGTGCGGGGGCTCATGGCCGCGTCCGGAGCGCTGGCCGGCGCCGGGCTGGCGCCAGCGGGTCCGCGCGGCAGCGCGGCTGCCAGGGTGCTCATGGGCGGGCGGCCTTGGCTGCGCTGCGCGAGGGCGGCGAGGCGAGAAGGCCGGCACCTTCCTCGGACCTCGCCGTGTTCGCCGCGGGCTTGGAGCGCCTGCCACGAACGATCGTGAAATGAGGCTCGACCAGCGGCTTGCCGGAGCGCCGGTCGACCAGTATCGGATCGGCCCTCTCGCCGGTCTTTGCATCGACGACCCGCGCGCCGCCGCCCCCTTCGATCGCAAAATGCTTGTCGCCGAAAGCGAGCAGCGCCAACAGCACGGTGCGGAAATCGCGGCCACGCTCGGTGAGCACGTATTCGCTGCGCGGCGGCTGCGTGCTGTAGGGCCGCCGCTCCAGCATGCCCGCCTCGACCAGCGAAGCGAGCCTGCGCGCGAGCATGTTCGGCGCGATGCCGAGGCTTCGCAGGAACTCGTCGAAACGCGTCTTGCCGGCGAGGGCGTCACGCAGGATCAGGATGCTCCACCACTCGCCGACCTGCTCGAGGCTGCGGGCGATGGGACAGGACATGTCGGCGAAGCTTTTGTGCTGCACGAGGCGGATGATAGACCAATTACTTGCATGATGAAAGTTACTTGGAATCGGGCATTCCGGGTCAGCGCTGGAGCGCGACGGAGGCGGGGCGATCGGCTGCATTCAGGCGCCTCGAATACGATGACAGACGGTGAGTGCCGCCAAGTTCAGCCGGAACAAAGCTCGACAATCGAGCGTGTCAACCCAACTCGTCTCACATGAAAACAAACGGCCACGTGCCTCTGGCGAATGTCATGGACCTGCTGCTCGACGCCATCTGCGTCGTCGACGCGCAGGGGCGATTCCTCTTTGTCAGTGCCGCCGGTGAACGCATCTTCGGGTACGCGCCGGAGGAAATGATCGGCCGACCGATGATCGATCTGGTGTTTCCGGAGGACCGTGCAAGGACCCTGAACGCCGTCGACGAGATCGTGGCCGGAGACCACAAGCCACACTTCGAGAACCGGTATGTGCGCAAGGATGGGCGGATCGTCCACATCATGTGGTCAGCCCGTTGGTCGCAGGCCGATCAGGTTCGGGTTGCGGTGGCGCGTGACGTCACCCAACGCAAGCGCGCGGAATCCATGCAGGCGGCGCTCTACGCCATTTCGGAAGCCGCGTACACCGCCGAAGACCTGCTCACCTTGTTTCAGCGAGTCCATCGGATCATCGGCGCGCTGCTGCCGGCGATCAATTTCTTCGTCGCTCTGTATGACGAGGCCCACGATCAATTGACCTTCCCCTACTACGTCGACGAATATGACGAGACGCCGGCACCGGGAAAACTTGATTCGGGCACCTTGAGCGCCGAGGTGATTCGCACCGGGCGAACGCTGCTCGTGACCCGCGACGCCGCAACCATTCCTCTTGCGGAGATTCAGCCCGATGTGGGCAGCGCCGCGGTCGATTGGCTTGGTGTTCCGCTGAGCTCGCAAGGCGGCGTCATTGGCGCCCTTGTGGTGAAGAGCCATTCGGGGGGTGTGCGATATACCCAAGGGGACATCGAGTTGTTGAAGTTCGTTTCCACGCAGGTCGCCGCTGCGATCGAGCGAAAGCGAACTGACACCCAGCTGCGGCACATCGCATGGCACGACCCGCTCACCGATCTGCCGAATCGCAGGCTCATCATCGACCGCATCACAACGGCGCTTGCGCGGGCTCGACGCGACCGGACGGGGTTGTCCGTGCTCTACCTCGACCTGGACATGTTCAAGAAAGTGAACGACAGTTTTGGACATGCGGTCGGCGACAGCCTGCTTCAGGAAGTGGCGCATCGCCTGAAACGGTGCGTGCGTGAATCGGACACGGTCGGGCGCATGGGTGGCGACGAGTTCGTGGTGCTGCTCGCCAGCATCCAGTTGCCCGAGCATGCCTCGCTGGTTGCCGAAAAGGTCCGCCTTGCCCTGTCTCAGCCGTTCGACCTGGCCGACCATCCGCTGTCCATCTTCCCGAGCATCGGCATCGCCCACTATCCCGAGCATGGCAACGATTGCGGGGAACTGATTCGTCGCGCCGACGTGGCGATGTACGAGGCCAAGCAGGACGGCGGGAATCGCTTCAAGGTGGCCGACGGGACAAGCCATGTTCCCCGGGCCATCGGCTCTGGCGCCTCGGCGCCCGCACCCCCGCCAACAGGTGGATGACAACTGTCGCCACCGGGTTCACACTGCCGGCATGCGCCGCAAGCCCTTGTCGCCTCGCCCTGCCTATTGGGCCGCCATGAGCGGCCTGATCTCGTTGTCGCTGTCGGCACACGCACAGGTGGCCACCGGGAAAACCACCAGGGGTGACGAAGCGATGACGGCTTGCGAGCGGACGGTACGGCAGACGCTGGCCGCGCGCCCGGCCGAGGTGACATTTAACACTGCGCCAACTGTGCAGCCGAGCCTCTCGGGCGATGGCCAGATCGTGCTGCGTGGCGAAGGGCGCTGGAGCGGCACCACCGGGGTTCGAAGATTCAATTACAGCTGCAACGTGGACCTGCGCACGTCCGAGGTTATTGGTGTGGTGATGCGCGACTCAATTCCTGTACCCGCGAAGGCCACGCTGGGGCGCGGGCCGGCCGAGCCCGACCTGAGCCACCTGTCGCTGGCTGCCTGCGAATCCAGCGCCGTTCAAGCACTCAAGGAGCGCTGGCCGCGTATCTCGCAGATCAGCTTCGACAGTGCCACGCGCAGTTTCCGGCAAGAAACATCTGACAGGGCCGAGTTGCACGGCCGAGGACGCGCGCTACCGGCGCAAGGCTTGCCGTCCACGCTCTTCGGATTCGACTGCGAGATCGACCCGCAGGATGGCCAAGTCTTGAGCATTCGCTTGTCAGGGTAAGAAGGTCGTCCTGGCCAACGCTTGCACCACCGTCTATCGATCGGTCCTGCGGCGGCGTCTGGCCGGTGACGGTCTGGTAGCCAGCGAGCGGACATCGGCGCGGCCTAGGCATCCGTCTGCTCCGCGATCTCGATCGCGTCGTCGACCTCGATACCGAGACAACGAACGGTGCTCTCGAGCTTGGTGTGGCCGAGCAACAGCTGGACGGCTCTCAAGTCTTTCGTTCGGCGGCAGATCAGCGTTGCGTCGGTCCTGCGAATCGAGTGCGTGCCGTACGCGGCTGCGCCCAGGCCGAGTTCCTCGACCCTGCCGTCCGGGATCGAACAATGCAGGCACGCCTGCGGTCATTGAACGCTACCCGTCGACCACTGCCCGATAGGCATGCCATGACGCATGCCCCAGCACCGGCCCCACCACCAGCAGGCCGAGGAACCACGGGGCCATCGCCAGCGCCACCAGCAGCGTGATGAGGGCACCCCAGCACAGCATCGGGCCCGGTTGCGTCAGGCACAGCCGCAGGCTCGTCAGGCCGGCGGTGATGGCGTCGGTCTGGCGGTCCAGGATCATCGGCATCGCCACCACGCTGATGGCGAAGATGAGTCCGGCGAACAGCGCGCCGACCGCGAGATACGCAACGATGAAGCTCAGGTTGCGAGGGTCGAGAAGGGCCAGCAGCGCGCCCTTGAAGTCGGGCATGCCGTTGAAGCTGAGCGCAAAAACGACGAGCGATGCCCGTGCCCACAGCATCTCCAGGATCAGCAGCACGACACCGAAGATTGCCATCGTACCGGTGCGGGTGCGCCAGGCGCCGAGCGAGGCCAGCAGATCCGGCGTTTCGCCGCGCTCGAGCCGGCGACTCACGTCGTACAAGCCCAGGCACAGGAACGGGCCCATCAGCAGGAAGCCAGCCGACAGCGCCAGCGTGAACGCCGGCGCGTGCCGGAACAGCAGCAACAGCAGCCAGCCCATCGCGGTGAAACAGGCGCCGTAGAACACGCCGATGCCGGGTGCACGCATGAAGTCGCGCCAGCCGAGCCGCAGCCATAGCAACGGTGCGGCCACGCCGACGGTACGGAGCCGGATGTCGAAGGCCGAAGGTTCGGGCGCACGCACCGGCGCGGCAGGCGGCTCGGGGCTGTCGGCGGGCGTCTCGGTGCTGCGCGGGTCCATCGACGCAGGTGTAGCGCAGCGGGCGGGCCACTGGCAATCGGGCCCGGCCCGCAGCGGCGCGGCCGGATTGACGCAGATCAAGCCGGCGTGTGCAATCTCAGCGCGAGCGCCGAACGCGCAGGATCTCGTCGAGGATCAGGCAGGCTGCGCCGACGCTGATCGCGCTGTCGGCGACGTTGAACGACGGGAAGGCCCAGCCGCGGTAGTGCAGCTGGATGAAGTCGACGACGTAGCCGTGCCACAGCCGGTCGATCACGTTGCCGACCGCGCCGCCGAGGATCAGCGCC
>JANMAW010000522.1:0-9490 GCA_031360005.1 Rhizobacter sp. | reverse complement strand
TCCTTGTTGCGCTGCACCTGCTTGGCCACGTCGCGCAGTGCATCTTGCGAGCCTTTGCGGTCGAACTTGTTGATCGCGACGAACTCTGCGAAATCGAGCATGTCGATCTTCTCGAGCTGGCTCGCGGCGCCGAACTCGGGTGTCATCACGTACATCGGCACGTCGACCAGCGGCACGATCGCCGCGTCGCCCTGGCCGATGCCGGAGGTCTCGACGATGATCAGGTCGAACCCGGTCGAAGCCTTCACCGCGGCGAGCACGTCGGGCAAGGCCTGGCTGATTTCACTGCCGAAATCGCGCGTGGCGAGCGAGCGCATGAACACGCGTTGCCCCTGGCTCCAGGGCGCGATGGCGTTCATCCGGATGCGGTCGCCGAGCAGCGCGCCGCCGCTCTTGCGGCGCGACGGGTCGATCGAGATCACCGCGATCTGCAGCGCATCGTCCTGGTCGAGGCGGATGCGACGGATCAATTCGTCGGTCAGCGACGACTTGCCCGCGCCGCCGGTGCCGGTGATGCCGAGCACCGGCGTCGTTGCCTTGGCGGCCTCGACGTGCAGCGCGGCCTTGACCGCATCGCTCGCCTTGCTGTTTTCGAGCGCGGTGATCAGTTGCGCGAGCGCGCGCCAGCGCGTTTCGTCGACTTCGCGACCGTGCGCTTCAGCTTCACCCTGGATCGCTTCGATGGCCTTGGGTGCGTGCACCGACAGGTCCACATCGCACCGCATCACCATCTCGCCGATCATCCCGGCGAGGCCCATGCGCTGGCCGTCTTCGGGGCTGTATATGCGGGTCACGCCGTAGCCTTGCAGCTCGGCGATCTCGCGTTGCACGATCACGCCGCCGCCGCCGCCGAAGACCTGGATGTGCGCGCCGCCGCGTGCCTTCAGCAGGTCGACCATGTACTTGAAGTACTCGACGTGCCCGCCCTGGTACGAGCTGATCGCTATGCCCTGCGCGTCTTCCTGCAGCGCGGCGGTCACGACCTCGTCGACCGACCGGTTGTGCCCGAGGTGGATCACCTCCGCGCCCATCCCCTGCAGGATGCGCCGCATAATGTTGATCGCGGCGTCGTGGCCGTCGAACAGGCTGGCGGCCGTCACGAAGCGCACCTTGTGCGTCGGACGGTAGGCGGCCAGGGCCTTGAATTCGGCGGACAGATCGGTCATCGGTGTCTCCTACATTGGTGCCGGCGGGAGCGGAGCCCGAGCGCCCGGCCGCCGAGGGCCACGAAGGGGCCCCCTCGTGGCCCAGCCGGGCGAAATCCCCTCGGGGGATCGGATGCCATACCCGGCAGACAAGGGGCTCACGTCAAACCACCTTGATGTTCTTCAGCGCCGGATCGCGCGGCGGATAGCGCAGCTTCAGGCCCTGCAGCACCTGCTTCATCACCGTGGCGATCATCAGGTTGCGGTGCGTCTTCGAATCGGCCGGCACGATGGTCCACGGCGCCCACTTCGTTCCGGTGGCGGCCAGCGCGGCGTCGTAGGCTTTCTGGTAGGCGCTCCACTGCTTGCGGACTTCGAGGTCGCCGACCGCGAACTTCCAGTTCTTGGTCGGGTCGTCGAGCCGCTGCTGCAGCCGAGCGCGCTGCTCTTCCTTCGAGATGTGCAGCATGAACTTGCAGATCACCGTGCCGGTCTCGGTGAGCATGCGCTCGAAGTCGTTGATCTGCACGTAGCGTTGCGCCGTTTGCGCCGGCGTGATCCAGCCGCTGACGCTCGGCACGAGCACATCTTCGTAGTGGCTGCGGTTGAAGATCGTGGTTTCGCCGCTGGCCGGCACCTGTTGGTGGATGCGCCACAGGAAATCATGTGCGCGCTCGGGTTCGGTGGGCGCCTTCCAGCCGACGGTGTGCACACCGAGCGCGCTCATCTGCCCGAACACGCTGCGGATCGTGCCGTCCTTGCCACTGGTGTCGGTGCCTTGCAGCACCACCAGCAGCTTGAAGCGCCGATCGGCATAGAACAGGTTCTGCAATGCGTCGAGTTCGAGCGCGAGCGCCTCGGTGGCCGCCTTGTCACGCGCCTTGTCGCCGCTGGCGAAGGGTTTCGCGGCGGGGTCGAATCGCTTCAGATCGAAGCGCCCGGCGCCGCGCTGCTTGAGCGCATCGCTGTGCTGATAGTCCGTCAACAGGGTTGTCGTTTTGGCCACGCTGTCTCCCGCGATGGTCTCGTCGATTGACGTATACGTCAAATGAGAGTGTATCGCCGTGCGGCCTCCTGGCATCGCGGAACAACCCCACGCCAGCGGGCGCGCGTCGAGTTCCTGTAATCTTTTCGCTCATTTCAAGCCGCTGCCGTGCCACTGCGTATCGCCCCACTTCATGTCACAGCCTACACCGCGACCTCGGCCGTCGGTGTCGGCAAGGCCGCGATGCTCTCGGCCGTGGCCGGGCAACGTGGCGGGTTGCGGCCGAACGATTTCGGTCACGACCCGCTGCCCACCTGGATCGGCCGTGTCGACGGCGTTGACGCGCCATTGCCCGACTCGCTTGCGCGCTGGGATTGCCGCAACAACCGCCTCGCCTGGCTCGGCCTGTGTGCCGATGGATTTCGGGATGCGGTCGCGGCCGCGCGTCAGCGGCACGGCGCCGCGCGTGTCGCGGTGCTGCTGGGCACCTCGACCTCCAGCATCGGCGCGACCGAAGACGCCTACCGCGTGCTCGACGCCGACGGCCGGTTCCCGGCGCACCTGCGCAGCACGTCGCTGCACACGCCGCATTCGCTCGCCGCCTTCGTGCAGGAGGTGCTCGATCTGACCGGGCCGTGCCTGACGGTGTCGACGGCGTGCGCGTCGAGCGCGAAAGTGTTCGCGCTGGCCGAGCGCCTGTTGCGGCTCGGCTTGGTCGATGCGGCGGTTGTCGGCGGGGTCGACACGCTGTGCGGCAGCGTGCTGTTCGGCTTCAATTCGCTGCAGCTGGTATCGCCCCAGCCGTGTCGCCCGTTCGACGTGCGGCGCCGCGGCATCAACATCGGCGAGGCGGCGGGCTTTGCGTTGCTCGAGCGCACCGACGCTGGCGACGGCATGTTGCAGCTGGTCGGCCATGGCGAATCGAGCGACGCCCACCACATGTCGGCGCCACAACCGGAAGGCCTGGGCGCCGAGCGCGCGCTCGACGACGCGCTGGCGCGCGCCGGCGTGTCGCCCGACGCAGTCGACTACGTCAACCTGCATGGCACCGCGAGCGCGAAGAACGACGAGGCCGAGGCGGCGCTGGTCGCGCGCCGCTTCGGTGCGCACACGCATGCGAGTTCGACCAAGGGATTCACCGGCCACGCGCTCGGCGCGGCCGGCATCGTCGAGGCCGCGTTCAGCCTGCTGACGCTCGAGACCGGCCTGATGCCGGGGACACTCAACACCGAGCGGCTCGACCCCTCGTTCGGGCCGCAGATCCGGCTGCAGCCGGCGCGCGGCGACGTGCGCGTTGCGCTGAGTCACTCGTTCGGCTTCGGCGGCAGCAACTGCGTGCTGGTGTTCGCGCAGGGGGCGCGGGAATGACGCTGCCCAGCGTGTTCATCGAAAGTGTCGCGCTTTGGGCGCCGTCGTTGCCGGGCTGGGAGATCGCGCGCGCCGCGTTCCGCGGCGAAGGCGCGCCGGTCGATCCGCCGGCGCGTCGCCCGTCGCCCGAGCTGCTGCCCGCGGCCGAACGCCGACGCGCGCCCGACACGGTGGCACTGGCGCTCGAAGTCGCCTCGGCGGCGGTTGCGCACTGCGGCCTGCGCGCCGACGAGTTGCTCAGCGTGTTCACGTCGGCGCACGGCGACCTGGCGATCCACGACAACTTGTGCAGCACGCTGGTCAGCGAGCCGACGCGGGTGTCGCCGACGAAGTTCCACAACTCGGTGCACAACGCCGCGTCCGGGTACTGGGGCATCGCGACCGGCTGCATGCGTGCGAGCACCGCGGTCAGCGCCTTCGAGTGCAGCTTCGCCGCCGGACTGCTGGAAGCCTTGACGCAATGTTCGGCCGATGCGCAGCCGGTGCTGCTGGTCGGCTACGACATCGCCGCCTGCGGGGCGCTGGCCTCGACGAACGACAGCCGCGGCCTGCTCGCCGCCGCGCTGGTGATTGCGCCGAACCGCAGCCAGCGATCGCTGGCTGCGCTGGACTGGTCGCTCGCCAGCGGTGCGACCGCGCGCATTCCGTTGCGCTCGGAGGCAGCGCTGCCGCTCGCGACCAATGCGATGGCCGATGCCGTGCCGCTGTTCGAGGCGTTCGCGCGCGGCGATCGCGCAGCGCTGTCGATGCCGCTCTCGCCCACTCTGGCGCTGAAGCTGCAACTGCATGCGTTGGCCTGAGCGCGCCGCTCGCGTCATACTGTGTCCATGATCGAGCCCACGCAGCACCACGACGTCGTCATCATGGGCGGCGGGCTCGCCGGCCTGACGCTCGCACTGCAGCTCAGGCAGCAGTTCGCCGACATCGACGTGCTGGTGATCGAGCGCCGCACTCACCCGGTTCCGGAAGGCGCGCACAAGGTCGGCGAATCGTCGGTCGAGATCGGCGCCGACTATTTCAGTTCGGTGCTCGGCCTGAAAGCGCATCTGGACGAGGCGCAGCTGCGCAAGTTCGGCTTCCGCTTCTTCTTCAGCGAAGGCCGGCGCGACATCGATCAGGTCACCGAGATCGGCGCCAGCCGCTACCTGTCGGTGCCCGGCTACCAGATCGACCGCGGCATCTTCGAGAACTTTCTCGGCACTGAAGCGCAGCGGCGCGGCATCCGCTTCATCGATGGCGCGATCGTCCGCCAGATCGAGCTCTCGGACAACGATCAGCCGCATCGCCTGAGCTTCGACCATGCGGGCGCGACGCACCCCGTGTCGGCGCGCTGGGTGGTCGACGCCTGCGGCCGCGCCGGGCTGCTCAAGCGCAAGCTCGGCCTGGCGCAGCCGAATTCGCACGACGTGAACGCGGTGTGGTTCCGCATCAAGGACCGCATCGATATCGATCGCTGGTCCGACAACGTCGCCTGGCGCGAGCGCTGCGACCCGCAGGCGCGCTGGCTCTCGACCAATCACCTAGTCGGTGCGGGATATTGGGTCTGGCTGATCCCGCTGGCCTCGGGCTCGCATTCGGTGGGCATCGTCGCCGACCCGCGCTTTCATGCGCTCGACACGATCGACAGCTTCGACAAGGCGATGCGCTGGCTCGAGATCTGGCAGCCGCGCCTCTTCGACGATCTCGACGGCAAGCGCCACCTGCTGCAGGATTTCGCCTTCCTGCGCAATTTTTCGTACGGCTGCAAGCAGGTGTTCTCGGCCCGGCGCTGGGCTCTGACAGGCGAGGCCGGCCTTTTCCTCGACCCGTTCTATTCGCCCGGCAGCGACTTCATCGCAATCGGCAACACCTACATAACCGAGCTGATCGCGCTCGACCGCGCCGGCCGGGCACTGGGCGCGCACGCGCAGCTGTACGACCAGATCTATCACTCCTTCTACGACAGCACGCTGGCGCTCTACACCGACCAGTACGCGCTGCTGGGCGACCCCGAGGTCCTGCCGGTCAAGGTCATCTGGGACTACACCTACTACTGGGGCGTGCTGTCGCAATTGTTCTTCCAGCGCCGGCTGACCGATCTGGCCGCGATGGGCAGCCTGCGCGACGAACTCGCGCAATGCCAGAAGCTGAATGTCGCGGTTCAGCGCTTTCTGCGTGAATGGTCGAAGGTCAGCGCAAAGCGCAACCCTGCGGTGATGCTCGACCAGGCCGCAATGCCGTGGTTCGCCGACCTCAACCGCAGCCTGAACGACGTGCTAGACGATGCGCAGTTTCGCGCCCGGGTGCGCCAATCGGTCGTGCAGCTCGGCCGGCTGGCCGAAGAAATGCTCGTGCGTGCCTGCACCGAACACCCGGGTCTCGACGCTGCCGAGTTGCGCGCGCTACTGGGAGGCCCGCAGCCCCCTGGGTCGGTGGCCCTGCCGCCGGGTGCGCCGACACTGTTGACCGAGTTCGCCTGAGCCTGCCGGCCGGGGCGCCGGCCTGCGACACAGGGCGCATCACAGCATCGCGCCCGCCGTGCGACCGGAACGGGCGCGCGGCGCGTTTGGCGCCACAATCCCGTCTCGTTGGGTAGCTGCGGCTCATCGCGGGCAAGATTGATCCTTGCCCCGAGGCCGCCAGGCAGGAGATTCGAGTGCTCGAAGGCATGATTCCGATCAAGACTCCACAGGGGCAGGCGGAGTTGAGCACGCGGCAGCGCCGCATCAGCCAGCGGCACCGCACCGTGCTCTTCCTGGTCGACGGCAAGCGCACCGTCACCGAGGTGCGCGGCATGGCCGCGACGGCCGGGGTGCCCGACGGATGTTTCGACGAGTTGCTGGCGATGGGGCTGATCATGCTGCCCGAGCGCACCATCCTGATGACAGTCGACAACCGGACCTCGCCCGCCGGTGAGATGCACATCGACCTGCCGCTGCCGGGCCCCGACAGCGTGCCGGCTGAACCGCACTCGATCCCGCCGCCATCGCACGCCGCCTCTGCCGCCTCGATTGGCCCGCATACGGACGTCGGCGACATGCCGTTTCCCGACTCTTGGCTGTCGCCCGACTCGGGCGATCCCGGCTCGCTCGACCCTGCGGTCGCCGAAGCGCGCCTGATCCTGCTGCATGCGGTGCGGGCCGAAGCGCCGCTCGCGGGTTCGTTGACACTGCTGCGGCTGCGCCGCGCCCGCACCCGCGCCGACCTTAACGGCCTGCTCGACGAAGTCGAGGCCCGCATCACCAAGCCGCACCGCCCGCAGGTTGCCAGGGAGACCATGCAGCGCGTGCGCCGCCTGCTCGATGGCGGCGGCGTCGCATTCCCCGCAACACCCTGAAGGCCTGCGTCGCATGACCTTCCTTGCGATCGACGTCGGCAACACCCGGCTGAAGTGGGCCCAGTACGCTTCGCCGCAACCCGGCGCCACGCTGCTCAAGCACGGCGCGGTGTTTCTCGAAACCATCGACAGCCTTGCCGACGACGAATGGCATTCGATGCCGGCCCCCGGCAGCGTACTCGGCTGCGTGGTCGCGGGCGAAGGCGTGAAGCGCCGTGTCGAAGAGCAGCTCGAGATCTGGGACGTGAACCCGCGCTGGGTCGTGTCCGGCGCCCAGGCCTGCGGCGTGACCAACAGCTACGACCACCCGAACCGGCTCGGCGTCGATCGCTGGGTCGCGCTGATCGGTGCGCGCCATCGCGTGCTGGCGCAGGGCCCGGCGCGTCCGGCGCTGGTGGTGATGGTGGGCACCGCGGTCACGGTCGACGCACTCGACGCGACCGGGCGCTTTCTCGGCGGGCTCATCCTGCCCGGCTTCGGCCTGATGCTGCGCGCGCTCGAAATGGGCACCGCGGGCCTGAAGGCGCCCACCGGCGAGGCCGTCGAATTCCCGACCAACACGAGCGACGCACTGATGAGCGGCGGCGCCGATGCCATCGCCGGCGCGGTCGAGCGCATGCACCGGAAGCTGCTCGCGCGCACCGGGGCGCAGCCGGCGCTGATCATGACGGGCGGCGCTGCGGTGAAGCTGGCTCCGATCACCGATCTGCCGTTCGAGACCGTCGACACGCTGATCTTCGAGGGGCTGCTGCAGTTGCAGTCGCACCGCCTGGCCTTGTAGCCGAGGAGCGCACATGTCCGAGTACCACGCCGAGGTGCTCTGGGTCCGCGACCCGGCGCAGAACTTTCTCGATCACCGTTACAGCCGGCGGCATCTGTTGCGCTTCGACGGCGGATTCGAGGTGCCCGGCTCGTCGTCGCCGCACTCGGTGCCGCTGCCGATGTCGGATGCCAGCGCGGTCGATCCCGAGGAAGCCTTCGTCGCATCGCTGGCCAGCTGCCACATGCTCTGGTTCCTGGCGCTCGCGGCGAAGCGCAAATTCTGCGTCGATCGCTACGTTGACGCGGCGGTCGGTGTCATGGCGAAGAACGCCGAGGGCCGCATCGCCATCACGCGTGTGACGTTGCGGCCCGCGGTTGACTTCTCGGGCGAGTGCCTGCCGAGCCGTACCGACATCGAGCACCTTCATCACGACGCGCACGAGGCCTGCTTCATCGCCAACTCGGTGAAGAGCGAGGTGCGGATCGAACCGGTTCTTGAAGTTCGATGAAGCCTCAGTCGCGGGCGTCGAGGCCGCTGCGCTCGCCGCGCGTTTCGCTGGTGGATCCCCGTCGGCCACGGGGTGGCCCCTTCGTGAGCTTGCGGGGCCTCGCGCTTTTCGCTGTCTCGCTCTAGAGAATGTAGCGCGACAGGTCTTCGTTCTTCGCCAGTTCGGCGAGCTTGGCGTCGACCGCAGCGGCGTCGATGCTGACGGTCTGGCCGTCGCGGTTCGGCGCGTCGAAACTGACCTCGTCGAGCAAGCGTTCCATCACCGTCGAGAGGCGTCGCGCACCGATGTTCTCGGTACGCTCGTTGACGTCGAAGGCAATCTGCGCGACGCGGCGGATCGCGCCAGGCTGCAACTGCAGCGTCACGCCTTCGGTGGCGAGCAGCAAGGTGTATTGCTTGACCAGGCTCGCGTGGGTCTGCGTCAGGATCGCCTCGAAGTCGTCGACGCCGAGCGAACCGAGCTCGACGCGGATCGGGAAGCGCCCCTGCAGCTCCGGGATCAGGTCGCTGGGCTTGCTGAGGTGGAACGCGCCCGACGCGATGAAGAGCATGTGATCGGTCTTGACCATGCCGTACTTGGTGTTCACCGTGGTGCCCTCGACCAGCGGCAACAGGTCGCGCTGCACGCCCTGGCGCGACACGTCGGCTCCGCTCATCTCGGCGCGTGACGTGACCTTGTCGATCTCGTCGATGAAGACGATGCCGTTCTGTTCGGCGTTGCTCAGCGCGGCGGTCTTGACCTCGTCGTCGTTGACGAGCTTGGCCGCCTCTTCCTCGATCAGCAGCTTGTGCGCGTCGGCGATGCGCAACTTGCGAAGCTTGCGCTTGGCGCCGCCGCTGTGCGCGAACAGGCCCTTCAGCTGCTCGGCCATCTCTTCCATGCCGGGCGGGCCGATGATCTCGAGCGCCGCCTTCGGATCCGGGACGTCGATCTCGATCTCCTTGTCGGCCAGCAGCCCTTCGCGCAGGCGCTTGCGCATCACCTGGCGCGCGGTGTTGTCGGAAGCAGGCGGGGTGACCTGCGGTGCCAGGCCGAAGTCGCTGCTGGAGCTGCGTGCCGGCGGCACGAGGATGTCGAGCACACGGTCTTCGGCGGCGTCTTCGGCACGGCTGCGGTGCCGGCGCATCGCGCTCTCGCGCTCCTGCTTGACCGCCGAGTCGACCAGGTCGCGAATGATCGAATCGACATCCTTGCCGACGTAGCCGACCTCGGTGAACTTGGTCGCCTCGACCTTGATGAAAGGCGCGTCGGCCAGCTTGGCCAGGCGCCGTGCGATCTCCGTCTTGCCGACGCCGGTCGGGCCGATCATCAGGATGTTCTTCGGCGTGATCTCGGTGCGCATCGGCTCGGCGACCTGCTGGCGCCGCCAGCGATTGCGCAGCGCGATCGCCACCGCGCGCTTGGC
>JANMAW010000504.1:0-13985 GCA_031360005.1 Rhizobacter sp. | reverse complement strand
CCGCCTTCGGGGGCGACCCAGACGATGTTTTGCGTCGGGTCCTTGATGTCGCAGGTCTTGCAGTGCACGCAATTCTGCGCGTTGATCTGCAGGCGATCGCTGTTGTCGGGGTTCTTCACGAACTCATAGACGCCGGCCGGGCAGTAGCGGCTCTCGGGGCCGGCGTACGTCGCGAGGTTGATGTTCACCGGCACGCTCGCATCCTTCAGCGTCAGGTGCGCCGGCTGATTCTCGCCATGATTGGTGTTGCTGATAAAGACGCTGGAAAGCCGGTCGAAGGTGAGCCTGCCGTCGGGCTTCGGGTAGCTGATCTGCGGGCAGTCGGCCGCTGGCTTCAGCCGGCTGTAGTCGGCCACGGTGCGATGGATCGTCCACGGCGGCGCCTTGATGCCCAGCTTGGGCAGCAGCCACTGCTCGATGCCCGTCATCAGCGAGCCGACGTACACGCCCTTCTTGAACCACTGCTTGAAGTTGCGCGACTGTTCGAGTTCGGCGCGCAGCCAACTGGTCTCGAAGGCTTGCGGATACGCGACGAGTTCATCGTGCCGGCGGCCGGCCGTGATCGCCGCGAACGCAGCCTCGGCGGCGAGCATGCCGGTCTTGATCGCCGCATGGCTGCCCTTGATCCGGGCCGCGTTCAGGTAGCCGGCTTCGCAGCCGATCAGCGCGCCGCCCGGAAACACCGTCTTCGGCAGGCTCAGGATGCCGCCGGCCGTGATCGCGCGTGCGCCGTAGCCGATGCGCTTGCCGCCTTCGAGGAAGGCCTTGATGCTCGGGTGCGTCTTCCAGCGCTGCATTTCCTCGAACGGGCTCAGCCAGGGGTTGGTGTAGTCGAGTCCGACGACCAGGCCGAGCGTGACCTTGTTGTCTTCGAGGTGGTAGAGAAAGCCGCCGCCGTAGGTCTTGCTGTCCATCGGCCAGCCCGCGGTGTGGATCACCAGCCCCGGCTTGTGCTTCGCGGGGTCGATCTCCCACAGCTCCTTGACGCCGAGCGCATAGGCCTGCGGATCCTTGCCTTCGTCGAGCTTGAAACGCGCGATCAGCTGGCGGCCGAGCTGGCCGCGCGGGCCTTCGGCGAAGATGGTGTACTTCGCGAGCAGCTCCATGCCAAGCTGGAAGTCTGCGGTGGGCTCGCCGTCCTTGCCGACGCCCACGTTGCCGGTGGCCACTCCGTTGACTGACGATGCACCGGCGCCGTCGTCGGCGTAGAGCACCTCGGCCGCTGCAAAGCCCGGGAAGATCTCGACGCCCACCGCTTCGGCCTGCTGCGCGAGCCAGCGCACCACGTTGCCCAGGCTGATGACGTAGTTGCCCTCGTTGTGAAAGCACTCGGGGACCAGGAACTGCGGCGTGCGGGTCGCACCGGTTTCGCTGAGGAAGAGCACCTGGTCATCGGTGACCGGCTGGTTCAGCGGCGCGCCGAGTTCCTTCCAGTTCGGCAGCAGCTCGGTGATCGCGCGCGGGTCCATCACCGCGCCGCTGACGATGTGCGCACCGGGCTCCGAGCCCTTCTCGAGCACGACGACCGAAACCTCCTTGCCTTGCTCGGCCGCGAGCTGCTTCAGCCGGATCGCCGCGGCCAGGCCGCCGGGCCCGCCGCCGACGACGACCACGTCGTATTCCATCGCTTCGCGCGGGCCGTGGAGTGCGAGGATTTCTGCAGGCGTCATGCGTCTTCCTTGGGGCGGTCGGTAGCGCACGATTCTACGGCGCAGGCATCGAATCGAAGGCTCGTTCGCAGGCGCCGCGGCGACCGCCCCACCCCGCAATGTGCGTGCTATCGTTCCCGCGCATCCGGCGAAGAATTCACCGAAAACTTCCTTCGAAAGACGGGCAGGAGCAAGGCATGAGCTACAACATCGATCTGTCGGGCCGCGTCGCGCTCGTGACGGGCGCGTCCAGTGGCCTGGGTACCCAATTCGCGAAGACCCTGGCAAAAGCCGGCGCCGGGGTTGTGCTGGCCGGGCGCCGCGTCGAGCGGCTCAAGACGCTGCGCGCCGAGATCGAGGCCGATGGCGGCGACGCCCATGTGGTGACGCTCGACGTGAACGACCACGACAGCATCAAGGCGGCGGTGGCGCATGCCGAAACCGAGATGGGCACGCTCGACATCCTCGTCAACAATTCGGGCGTGAGCACGACGCAAAAGCTCACCGACGTCACGCCCGAGGACTACGACTACATCTTCAATACCAACACCAAAGGCGCTTTCTTCGTCGCACAGGAGGTCGGCAAGCGCATGCTGGCGCGCGCCAAAGGTGCGGCGCCGGGGACGTTCACCGGCGGACGAATCGTCAATATCGCATCGATGGCCGGCCTCAAGGTCCTGGGCCAGATCGGCGTGTACTGCATGAGCAAGGCGGCCGTGATCCACATGACGCGCTCGATGGCGCTCGAATGGGGCCGCTACGGCATCAACGTCAACGCGATCTGCCCCGGCTACATCGACACCGAGATCAACCATCATCACTGGCAGACCGACCAGGGCAGGAAGCTCGTCGACATGCTGCCGCGCAAGCGCGTCGGCCAGCCGCAGGATCTGGATTCGCTGCTGATGATGCTGTGCGCCAACGAGAGCCATTTCATCAATGGCGCGGTGGTCCAGGCCGACGACGGCTTCGCGTTGTGACCTGAGCGAATGACGCTGCGCACCCTGTCGTTGCTCGAATCGCGCGCGCTCGGCGTGTTGATCGAGAAGGCGCACACGGTGCCTGACAGCTATCCGCTGTCGCTGAACTCGCTCACGCTCGGCTGCAATCAGAAGACCGCGCGCGACCCGGTCCTGAACGCGACCGAGGGCGAGGTGCAGGTCGCGGCCGATGCGCTGAAGGGCCTGAACCTCGCGTTCGAATCGAGCGGCTCGCGCGTCAGCCGCTACGAGCACAACCTGGGTCGCGCACTGGCGCTTCCTTCGCAGTCGGTCGCGCTGCTCGCGGTGCTGATGCTGCGCGGGCCGCAAACGGCCTCGGAGTTGCGCGCGAACTGCGACCGCCTGCACCGCTTCGCCGATCTGTCGTCGGTCGAGGCCTTCCTCGACGAGCTCGCCGCGCGATCGGCCGAGAAGGGCGGCGCGCTCGTCGTGAAGCTGCCGCGCGCGCCGGGCGCGCGCGAAACGCGCTGGGCGCATCTGCTGAGTGGCGCGGTCGACGTGTCGGCGCTGCCGGTCGCGACCGACTCTGCCGATTTCGTCGCGGCGAGTGAAGTGGCCGCGCTGAAGACGCAGCAGGCGGCGATGCAGCGTGAGTTGAGTGAAATTCGCACGCTGGTCGAGCGGCTTTATGCCGAGCTCGGCGTGGCGCGCTCGTGAACCGGATGGCCCGATGCGCTTTGATCTGCCAGAGCAAAAGAAGCTGACGCTCGAGATGGTGATCCCGATCCGCTGGGGCGACATGGACGCGATGGGCCATGTGAACAACACGCTCTACTTCCGCTACATGGAAATCGTGCGCATCGAGTGGCTGCACAAGGTCGGCGGCACGCCGGATCCGGGCGGCGACGGGCCGGTAATCGTCAACGCCTTCTGCAACTTCATCAGGCAGCTCGAGTACCCGGGCGACGTGCTCGCGAAGCACTATGTGGCGCAGGCCGGCCGCACCAGCTTCGAAACCTACATCACGCTGGAGCGTACCGATGCGCCCGGCGTGATCTACGCATCGGGTGGCGCGAAGACGGTGTGGGTGAATTTCCCGCGTCAGAAGTCGGTGCCGTTGCCGGACCGGCTGCGCCAGATTGTCGAGTGAGGCGGCAACTCGCATCGACAGAAGCTTGTGCCCCGTGTCGGGCGCATGCTTTTCATGCAGCGTCTGGCGGGACAGTGCCGTGCGTTACGTAGTACGCTCGACGCCTTCCATCCACGCCGTCGTGATCAGGAGAAAACGCGAATGAACAAGGTGTTCCGCAGCGCCGCCGAGGCGCTGAAGGGGGTCGTGAAAGACGGCCAGCTGATGGCGGTCGGAGGTTTCGGCCTGTGCGGCATTCCCGAGGCGTTGATCGCGGCACTGCGCGATTCGGGTGTCAAGAACCTGACGGTGATCTCGAACAACGCCGGCGTCGACGGTTTCGGGCTTGGGCTGCTGCTCGAGTCGCGCCAGATCAAACGCATGATCTCCAGCTACGTCGGCGAGAACAAGGAGTTCGAACGTCAGTACCTGGCCGGCGAACTCGAACTCGAGTTCACGCCGCAGGGCACGCTCGCCGAAAAGCTGCGAGCCGGAGGTGCCGGCATCCCGGCCTTCTTCACGAAGACCGGCGTGGGCACGCTGGTCGCCGAAGGCAAGGAAACGCGCGAATTCGACGGGCAGGTTTACGTGATGGAGCGCGCGCTGCTGCCCGAGGTCTCGCTGGTCAAGGCCTGGAAGGCCGACCGCAGCGGCAACCTGATTTTCCGGCGCACCGCGCGCAACTTCAACCCGGCGGTGGCGATGGCCGGCAAGACCACGATCGTCGAGGTCGAAGAGATCGTCGAGACCGGCGCGTTCGATCCCGATGCGGTTCATCTGCCGGGCATTTACGTGCACCGCATCGTGCTGAATGCGAGCCCCGAAAAGCGCATCGAGAAGCGCACCCTCTCTGAAAAATCGACCGAGAAAGCAGGAGCCTGACATGGCCTGGACCCACGACCAGATGGCCGCGCGCGCGGCCAAGGAATTGCAGGACGGCTTCTACGTAAACCTGGGCATCGGCCTGCCGACCCTGGTGGCCAATTTCGTCTCACCCGAGATCGAAGTCTGGCTGCAGAGCGAGAACGGCATGCTCGGCATCGGTCCGTTCCCGACCGAAGACCAGGTCGACGCCGACCTGATCAACGCCGGCAAGCAGACCGTGACGACGCTGCCGGGTTCGTCGATCTTCGGTTCGCACGACAGCTTCGCGATGATCCGCGGCGGCAAGATCAACCTGAGCATCCTCGGCGCGATGCAGGTCAGCGCGAAGGGCGACCTGGCCAACTGGATGATCCCCGGCAAGATGGTCAAGGGCATGGGCGGCGCGATGGACCTCGTGGGCGGCGTGAAGTGCGTCGTCGTGCTGATGGAGCATGTTGCGAAGAAGAAAGACGGCAGCATCGACCTGAAGATCCTGCCGCACTGCACCTTGCCCCTGACCGGCGTGGGCGTGGTCGACCGAATCATCACCGACCTGGCGGTGCTCGATGTGACGCCGCACGGGCTGAAGGTCGTCGAGATCGCACCCGGCGTGACGCGCGACGAGCTCCAGGCGAAGACCGGCGTGCCATTGAACTGAGCTCGGCGCGCGGCCGACATGCTTCACGATCCGGCGCGTCACGAGGCGCTGCGCGCCGCGCCGTGGAGCGAGGCGGCCGCGCGCGACGCGATCGGCGCGATCGTCGCCGATGTGTGTGCGCAGTTCGATCCGCGCGGGCTGTGGCCGGTGCATCCGCGCGAACGCGAGGAGGGCGACAAGCCGGTCCCGCAGCCGATGCTCTACAACGGCGCCGCCGGCGTCGTCTGGGCATTGCAACGCCTGCACGGGCAGGGTGCTGCCGAGGTCGAACTCGACCTGCCGCCCATCATCGATGGCCTGCACGAGCACAGCCTGCTCTGGATCGCGGTGAACGAATCCGAAAAGGCGTCCTATTTTCTGGGTCACTCTGCGATCCTGCTGCTGCAGTGGCAGCGACAGCGCTGCAAAGCCATCGCCGACGAACTGTTCGCGCTCGTCGAGGCCAACCTGCACAACAAGGCGCGCGAAGCCCTGTGGGGATCCCCCGGTACGCTGGTCGCCGCTCTGCACATGCTGGAGGCGACCCGGGATGCGCGTTGGCAAACGCTGTTCCGCCGCGGCGTCGATCTGCTGTGGCAACAAATGGTGCCGGTGCGACACGGCGCGCATCCGGATCGTGAGGTCTGGATCTGGAAGCAGGATCTGTACGGCAAGATCAGCCAGTACATCGGCGCTGGTCACGGCTTCGCGGGCAACCTGTTTCCGGTGATCCGCGGCGCGCGCTGGCTCGATGATTCGGTCGTCGCGGCGTTCGAGGCGCGTGCGCTCGCAACGCTCGACGTCGCGGCGGTTCGCGAGCCGGGGCTGGTGCACTGGGAGCCCCAGTTCGACCCAGTGGCGATGGGCTTTCCGCCCCGGCCGATGCTGCAGGACTGTCACGGCGGGCCGGGCATCATCTGCCGCCTTGCAGGCACACGATCGGCGCCATTGCAGGCGATGCTTGTCGAGGCCGGCGAGCTCGTCTGGCAGGCGGGGCCGCTGACGAAGCGCCCGGGCCTGTGCCACGGCACGGACGGCAACGGCTACGCGTTCCTGAAATTGCATGCTGTCACGGGCGACGCCGTCTGGCTCGAGCGCGCCCGCGCGTTCGCGATGCACACGCTGGAGCAGTCGGATGCGCTCGCGCTGCAGTATGGCTTGCGCGTGCCATCGCTCTGGACCGGCGACCTCGGCCTGGCGCTTTACCTGTCGAGCTGCCTGCGCGCGGATCCGGCGATCCCGACGCTCGACGTGTTCTGAATCAGCGCGCGACCCCGGCGCGCTGTCGCTGGACCTCGCGACGCTTCATCTCCAGGTATTCGTTGCGCTCGAGTTCGTGCAGTTGCACCGGATGGCGTTCGACCGCGGCATACCAGTCACGCAGGCGCTTTTCGAGTTGCTCGGCGGGCGCCGCCGTGATCGCGCCAAGGTAGGCCTCGATGGCGAGGTAGTAGCGCATCGTGTTGCGCTCGACCACGCCGCGCACGCCGTCGATGTACATCGGCCTGCCGTCGTCGCTCTTGCCGACGACGCTGAAGCCGACCTTGTCGCGACCCACCGTCGCGAGGTAGCCCTGCATCGCCATGCGCGCGGCCATGCCGTACGCATACGAATACGACATGTGGATGAAGGTGCTCTTGGCGTCCAGCGGCACGGCCTCCATTCCGAGCCGGTAATTGCGCGTGCTCAGTGGCCCGGTATCGGCCGACATCTGCACCTTCAAGTAGTCGGGCCCCGACGCCGCCACGCTGTAGTTGAAGTCGACGCGGTAGGCGTCGTCGAGCGGCTGGTCGAACTTGCGCCCGACCGACAAGCTCAGCACTTCGTTCGGCGCTTTGCCAGCGAAGGCGCAATGCTTCACGTTCAGATGCAGGATCAGCAGATCGCACCAGCGTTCCATGCCCTGCAGCGCCGGCGCAACGACCGAAAACGGCTGGTCGACGACCGCGTAGACATCGCCTTTGAGGTCGTTCGCAGCCTGTGCGGATTCGAGGACCAGCGGCCGCTGGAACTGATTGCTCGCGAGCCGCTGCTGCAGGCTGGCGTGGCGCGCGCGCAGCGCAGCCGCGTCCTGCGCCAGCGCCATGCTTGAGCTTGCCGCCCACAGCAGCAACGCGGCCAGCAACGCGCCGACGCACCGCCCGACGCCTGGATGTCGATTCTTCATGTTCCGTTTCCCTTCACGGCAAGCGCATGCGCCGCAGCATTGATCAATCCCGGCCCCTTGTAAACGAAACCGGTGTAGACCTGCACCAGGTTCGCCCCAGCCGCGACCTTGGCGCGCGCGTCGGCCGCGCTCATCACGCCGCCCACGCCGATGATGGGGTAGCCAGCGCCGAGCGCCTCGCGCAGTTGTGCGATGACGCGGTTCGAAGCCTCGAAGACCGGCGCGCCCGACAGGCCGCCCGCCTCGAGGCCGTGGCGCAGCGACTTCACGTGATCACGCGCGATCGTGGTGTTGGTCGCGATCACACCGTCGATCGCGTGACGCTGCAGCGTGGCAGCGATTGCGCCGACCTGAGCGGCATCGAGGTCGGGCGCGATCTTCACGAAGATCGGCACGCTGCGGCGATGCTGCGCGGCAAGTTGCGCCTTGCGCCGCTGCACCGCGTCGAGCAGCGCGTCGAGCGCGTCGTCGCGTTGCAGTGTGCGCAGGTTCTCGGTATTCGGGCTCGAGATATTGATCGTCACGTAGTCGGCGTGCGGGTACACGCCGTCGAGGCACAGCAGGTAGTCATCGGCCGCGCGCGCTATCGGTGTCCCCGCGTTCTTGCCGATGTTCAGCCCGAGGATGCCGCCCTCGCTTCGAAACCGCGCGCGCCTGACATTGGCGATGAACGCGGGCAGCCCGTCGTTGTTGAATCCCAGCCGGTTGATCAGCGCATTCGCTTCGGGCAGGCGGAACAGGCGCGGCCTCGGGTTGCCGGGCTGGGCCAGCGGCGTCACCGTACCCACCTCGATGAAGCCGAAGCCCATCGCCGCGAGGCCGTCGATGCAGCGGCCGTTCTTGTCGAGCCCGGCCGCCAGGCCGATTCGATTCGGGAACCTGAGCCCCGCCACTTCGACCGGATCGTGCACTCGCTTGCGCGCCCACACGCGTTGCAGCGGTGTGTTCTGAAAACGGGCGAGCGCGGCCAGCGCGAGATCGTGGGCGTGTTCGGGGTCGAGACCGAACAGGAAGGGGCGGGCGAGCGAATACGGCAACATCGACATGGTCATCATTGTCGCAGCCGACCGCATGCATACTTGCCTCGACGCAGAGTCAACACAGCCCCGACCTAGAGTGGGAACACGCATGAACACAATGACCGGCAAGCACCGACTCGAACGCGACACCTTCGGCGAGATCGCGGTCGCCGACGACGCGCTCTGGGGCGCGCAGACGCAGCGCTCGCTGCACCACTTCGATATTTCCAGCGAGCGCATGCCGCGCGAACTGCTGCTCGCGCTGGCGCTGGTCAAGCGCAGCGCAGCGCGCGTCAACCGCGAGCTCGGTGGCCTCGATGCACGCAAGTCAGATGCGATCGTCGCCGCCGCCGACGAAGTGCTGGCGGGCCGGCACGACGCTCAATTCCCGCTGTCGGTCTGGCAGACCGGCTCGGGCACGCAGACCAACATGAACATGAACGAGGTGCTCGCGAACCGGGCCTCGCAGCTGCTCGGCGGCGCGGTCGGCGAAGCACGGCTGGTGCACCCGAACGACGACGTGAATCGCGGCCAGTCGTCGAACGACGTGTTCCCGACCGCGATGAGCGTGGCCGCGCTGCAGGCGCTCGAAGGCCATCTGCTGCCGGCGCTTGCCACGCTGCGCGACACCCTTGCTGCGAAGTCGAAGACTTTCGATGACATCGTGAAGATCGGCCGCACCCACCTGCAGGACGCCACGCCGCTGACGCTGGGCCAGGAGATCTCGGGCTGGGTCGCGCAGATCGACCACGGCATCCGCCACCTGCGCACGACGCGGCCGCACCTGCGCGAGCTGGCGCTTGGCGGCACGGCGGTCGGCACCGGGTTGAACGCGCACCCCGAGTTCGGCATGCGGGTCGCCGCCGAACTGGCACAGGCCACCGGCCACCCGTTCGTGTCGGCGCCGAACAAGTTCGAGGCGCTCGCGGCGCACGATGCGATGGTGTTCGCGCACGGCGCGCTGAAGACGGTGGCCGCGACGCTGATGAAGATCGCCAACGATGTCCGCTGGCTCGCGTCGGGACCGCGCTCGGGCCTGGGCGAAATCACGATTCCCGAGAACGAACCGGGCAGTTCGATCATGCCGGGCAAGGTGAATCCGACGCAATGCGAAGCGTTGACGATGCTCGCGTGCCAGGTGATGGGCAACGACGTGGCGGTGAACATCGGCGGCGCGTCCGGCAACTTCGAGCTCAACGTGTTCAAGCCGCTGATCATCCACAACGTGCTGCAAAGCATGCGGCTGCTGGCGGACGGCGCACTCAGCTTCGAGGAACATTGCGCGCGCGGCATCGAGGCAGACCGCGCGCGCATCGGCGAGCTCGTGCAGCGTTCGCTGATGCTGGTCACCGCACTGAACCCGCACATCGGCTACGACAAGGCGGCGCAGATCGCGAAAGCCGCGCACGCGCAGGGCAGCAGCCTGCGCGAGGCGGCGCTGGCCTCGGGTCACGTGACGGCGGAGCAATTCGATGCATGGGTGAGGCCCGAGGCGATGGTCGGGAACCGGGGGTGAGGGGGCGCCCTCGCCGATAATCGACCCATGACAAAAGACGAACTCAAGGGCCTGGTCGGGCAGGCCGCCACCGCGTATGTGGAGCCGGGCACGGTGATCGGCGTGGGCACCGGGTCGACGGTGAACTGCTTCATCGATGCGCTCGCCACGATGCCGGCCCGCATCAAGGGCGCGGTGTCGAGCTCGCAGCAAAGCACGGCGCGGATGCAAGCGCTGGGCATCGAGGTGCTCGATGCGAACCAGGTCGAGTCGCTCGCGGTCTACATCGACGGCGCCGACGAGATCGACCATGCCGGCTGCATGATCAAGGGCGGCGGCGCGGCGCTGACACGCGAGAAGATCGTTGCCGACATGGCGGCGCGCTTCATCTGCATCGCCGACGAATCGAAACTGGTGACGACGCTGGGCCGCTTTCCGCTGCCGGTCGAGGTGATTCCGATGGCGGCGGCGCAGATCGCGCGTCGCCTGCGTGCATTGGGGGGCGACCCCGTGCTCCGCGCCGGCGTCGTCACCGACAACGGTTGCCAGATCATCGACGTGCGCGGTCTGCGCATCACCGAACCGGCTGCGATGGAGCGCGAAATCAATCAATGGCCGGGTGTCGTCGGCGTCGGAATCTTCGCGCGCAACCGAGCCAGCGTGTGTCTGCTCGGTACGGCGCAGGGCGTCAGGACGCTGACTTTCTGATGGTTCTTTCGAGATGGCGTCGATTTCGCGCCGCTGAAAAGCGCGTAACCTCGGGGCTGACCCATTCTTTGTACCTGACCGGAAGGACGGCCCATGGCCAAACCAAATTACTCGTTCGAGAAACGCCAGCGCGAACTGGCGAAAAAGAAGAAGAAGGAAGAGAAGCTGAGGGAAAAGGCCGGCCGCAAGGTCGGTGATCCGGCGCCCGACGACGCGCCCGACAACGAGGCCACGACGGGTGCCGCACCCATCGAAGGCCAGCCGCCCGCACTCTGACGTGGCGAAGCGCCGCGCGCCTTCGAACGACGCTGCGGCGAAGGTGCGTGGCGTGGTTCGCGCGGCGGCCACCAGCGCCGCGCCGATGGCCGCGTTGCCCCCAACGGCCGGTGACGCCCCGGCGTCGAATGCCGAGTTCCAGGCCACGGCCCTGAAGTTGCAGGAGATGCACCAGGTCTTGACGGGCCAGACCTTCGACCACCTGCTGCGTGTTCCCGGCATGGCCATGCCCACGCGCGTGGCGCAAGGCGTCCACGACGCGATCACGCAGGGGGTGTATGCGGCGGTCCGCCACGGTGGCGGCGCCGCTCTCTCGCTGGTGGCAGGGGCCGGGCGGCTCGCTTCCGGCCGAACGCTCGTTCGCGGTGGCAACGGGTCGGTGGCCGACGGTGCGATGAACGCCCTGGTTGTCGATTCGCTGGCGTCCGCGGGGAACGCGCTGGCGGTACAGATGGGTCTGCATGCCGGCGGTGCCGCTCTGACGGGCCGGTCGATCGCCGAGTTGCGGCCGCGCGTCTGCGTGTTCATTCATGGCCTGGCCTGCGACGAGCGGAGCTGGCGGCTGCGCACTGACGCGTGGAGCGCGTCGCCGTGGGCGCACGCGCTTCCCGCCGACCGTGAGGTTCATGCGATTCATTACGGCGCCTTGCTGGAGCACGAACTCGGTGTCAGCGTGAGCTACCTGCGCTACAACACCAGGCTCTCGATCGATGCCAACGCCCAACAGCTGGCGGCGCTGCTTGAGCGCGCGGCGCAGGCGGGGCCTCAGGTGCGGGAGTGGCTGCTGATCGGTCACAGCATGGGCGGCCTCGTGGCACGCCGCGCGCACGCGGTGGCAGCCGCTGCCGGTTTGGCGTGGGTCAAGCGGGCGCCGATGATCATCTGTCTGGGTTCGCCGCAGCAAGCTGCAGCGGTCGACAAACCCGGCTACCCGGCCGCCACCGCGTTGGAAGTGACAGAGCCGAAGGGCGCGGCCGGCAGCAACGACTACGCGCGCAGGCGTGGCACGAAGGACTTGCGGCGCAGCTCGCAGCGCAACGACAGGACGGCGGCGCCGCCGGCGCTGCGGCTTGTCTTCGCGACACTGGGCGACGCGTCCGACACCGCGATGGGCTCGTTGATCGGCAAGATGTTCGGCGACGGCCTGGTGATGCCCGCGAGCGCTGCCGACGGTGGCGACGCCGGCGACGTGCAACGAGTCGAACTGACCGGCCTCGGTCACATGAGCCTGTTGAATCACCCGCGCGTCTATGCAGTGATCCGCCGCTGGCTGGGGGCGAACGAGCCCGCTCAATCCGGGCTCGGAGCGAACAAGCCCGGCTGAAGCTCAGCCAGCGGTAGCGCGCCGAACCCGTCGGCTGATGAATCTCGCCGGGTCGATCGCATCGAGCAGGCTCGCCTCGAGCGGTAGCGGTGCGCCGGTGATGATGGATGCCAGCACTTGCGCCCCGAGCGCACTCCAGGCGATGCCGCGCGACCCGAGTGCGGTGAACACGAACAGGCCGGGCAGGCGCGGCACGAGCCGCGGCTGGTCGAGCCGGCATCCGGCTTTTGACACGGCGTCGGCATCGGGCACTGCGCCGATGACCGGCAAGCGGTCATGGCTGCTCCAGCGCCACGCGGTGCGACCCTGCAGGTCGTCAGGGCTCAGGGCGATCCGATGACCGGTCAGCGCTTCGAGTCGCGCAAAGTTGGTGACATGATCCGCGCGGCGCACCGACGGGTCGTCGTCGCCACGTTGCGCGGTGGCTCCGAAGACCGCTCGGCCGCCGACCTCGGGCAGCAGATAGCCGGCGCCCGTCACCGGCAGGCACGGCAACGCGGGCAACGCTGCGCAGTCGCCGAACCAGCTGATCTGGCCACGCACCTTGTCGATCGGCCAACCCGGATTTCCCAACAGGCGCAGCGCGTCGCCGGCGTTCGCCAGCACGACGGTCTGCCCTTCTGCGATGGCGTGCCCCTGCGCATCGCACAAGCGCCAGCCTGCGTCGGTGCGATGCAGGGCATGGACCGCGACGTTTGCGCGAAGCTCGACACCGGGCGCGGCGCGTTCGAGAAACGATCGCACCAGATGGGCCGGTTCGACCCAGCCGCCGGACGGATAGAACCATGCAGGATGCGCCAGGTCGATGCCGGCGCGGCGACTCGACTCGTTGGCGTCGAGTGCCTGCACGTAGTCCGGCGGCAAGCCGAGGCGCTGCAGCAGCGCCTGCATCCGCGCCAGGTCGAGCGACGTTTCAAGCCGCATCAGACCCTGCGTGCTGCCCCGGGCGCCATGCCGGTCGACGGCCGCTTGCACCGCCTCCCGCGCGGCCAGCGCCGCGGCGCGATTGAACCGCGCGTGCGCGCCGTCCTGCGCGTTGACGATGCCGTGAAACAGGCCGGCCGGATTGCCGGAGGCCTCCGACGCGAATTCTGCATGACGTTCGAGCAGAGTGCTGCGCCAGCCTTGTTCGGCGAGCGCCCACGCCGCTGCGCTGCCGGCCAGGCCCGCGCCGACGATCAGCGCATGCGGCTCGACGGCGCCGCGCCTTGGCGCGCGCGAAGGCGCGCGTCGCGGCGTGAAGGCGGGCGCGAACCGGGCCAGCGTGATGTCGCGCTTGCCACCGACACCCTGACCAAGCCGCACCTCGAAGCCGGCCGAAGTCAGGCGGTCGCGAAGCGCACGCGCGGCACTCCAGGTCGACAGCGTGGCGCCCGGCGCGGCGAGGCGGCCGAGCGCCTTGCAGACGCGTTCGTCCCACATGCGCGGGTTGCTCGCCGGCGCGAAGCCATCGAGATAAAACGCATCCACCGAAGCGACGAGCTCGGGCAGCCAGGCCTGCACATCGCCGAGCGCGAGCAACAGCTGAACCCGCCCGTCGTCGAAGCCGAGCCGGTGCAGGTCGGGCGTCAGTGGCGGCCAGGCGCGTTGCAAGTCTTCAGCCAGTTCGGGCCATGGTGAATTGCGATGCGCCTGTGCCAGATCGTCGCGGGTCAGCGGGTGTCGCTCGATCGAGATGACGCACAGCCGCGCGCAACGATTCGGGTCGTCGCGCCAGGCCTGCCACGTCGCGAGGAAGTTGTTGCCCAGGCCGAAGCCGGTCTCGAGGATCACGAA
>JANMAW010000482.1:0-1745 GCA_031360005.1 Rhizobacter sp. | reverse complement strand
GATGATACGCGGAGACACGGCCCGATGCAGCTATCCGGACGCTCTACCTATGAAAACAGGGGGGGAATGATGCGCCGTGAGTCGGCGTGAAAGTGCCGGGTGGCGGAGAGGGTGGGATTCGAACCCACGTCAACCTGAAAGGCTGAACCAGATTTCGAGTCTGGCGCATTCGACCACTCTGCCACCTCTCCCGATGCGTCTTGGCAGGTCGGCGCCAAGCGCAGGATTCTAGACGCTAACTCAGCACGTCGAGCCCGCCGAGATAGGGCCTCAGCGCCGGCGGGATGGCAATCGAGCCGTCTTCCGCCTGGTGATTTTCGAGCACCGCGACAAGGGCCCGGCCGACAGCGAGCCCCGATCCGTTGAGGGTGTGCACCGGCGCGGTCTTGCCCTGCGCGGTGCGATAGCGTGCTTGCATTCGCCGGGCCTGAAAGGCCTCGCAGTTCGAGCAGGAACTGATCTCGCGATAGGCGCCCTGTCCCGGCAGCCAGACTTCGAGGTCGTAGGTCTTGGCAGCGCTGAAACCCATGTCGCCGGCGCAGAGCGCCATCACCCGGTATGGCAGTTCGAGCCGCTGCAACACCGCCTCGGCATGGCGCACCATTTGCTCGAGCGCGTCGTACGAACGGTCGGGCTCGACGATCTGCACCATCTCGACCTTGTCGAACTGGTGCTGGCGGATCAGCCCCCGGGTGTCGCGCCCGGCGCTGCCGGCTTCCGACCGGAAACACGGGCTGTGTGCAGTCAACTTGATCGGCAGCGCGTCGGCCGCCAAGACCTGTTCACGAACGCTGTTGGTCAGCGAAATCTCCGAGGTCGAGATCAGGTATTGCTCCTGCTGAACCTCGTCGCCACCCCCGGCGCCGGCTTGCCCGGCACCTCCACGGAATACCCAGAACATGTCGTCCTTGAACTTCGGCAACTGCCCGGTGCCTTCGAGCACTTCGCGGTTGACGATGTACGGCGTGTAGCACTCGGTGTAGCCGTGTTCTTGGGTCTGCACGTCGAGCATGAACTGCGCCAACGCCCGGTGCAGCCGCGCCACCGGGCCGCGCAGAAAGCAGAATCGCGATCCCGACAGCTTTGCGCCGGTGTCGAAGTCGAGTCCGAGCGGCGCACCGAGGTCGACATGGTCCTTCGGCGTGAAGTCGAAGCTGCGCTTTGAGCCCCAGCGGCGCACCTCGACGTTGGCGTGTTCGTCGGTACCCACCGGCACGCTCTCGTGCGGCAGGTTCGGTACGGCCATCAGCAGGTCCGACAGTTCGCGCTGGATCAGGTCGAGCCGATCGGCCGAGCTTTTGAGCCCCTCGCCGATGCCGCTCACCTCGGCCATCAGCGCGGCCGTGTCTTCACCCCTGGACTTATGTTGGCCGATCTGCCTGGACAGGCTGTTGCGCTGCGCCTGCAACTCTTCGGTGCACGTCTGCAAGCTCTTGCGCTCGGCTTCGAGCGACTGGAAACGTGCCACGTCGAGAAACGGCTGCGGCGATTGACGCGTTTCGAGCCGCGCGACGACATGCGCCAGGTCTTTGCGCAGCAGGGTGATGTCGAGCATGGTGCAACGGCACGCCGCAAGGGCGGCACCGGGAAAAGTACGAGGAGCGGAATTGTAGGCACGCGAGCGCGCCCGGGCCGGCTGTGCCTCGTGGTCGTCCGTCAGGCAGCGGCCTGCATCGCAGCGCGGTGTGCGACGTGCATCGCAGGCCTGTGCATCATGATCGGCGCGCCCATCGTTGCAACCATCG
>JANMAW010000467.1:0-4969 GCA_031360005.1 Rhizobacter sp. | reverse complement strand
GCGCTGCCTTCGTGCAGCTCGACAGCCGCGCGTACCGCTTCGACATCGTGCTGCGCGGCCAGCGCGCGACGCTGTTCGAGAACGCCGTGCAGGGAGACAGGCAATGAGACAAGCAATCAAGCTTCATCGGGCCGAGCGCCGAGCCGCTCCCGAGCCGGCCCGCGTCCCCTCGGGGGACCGGCCGGCGTACTCGTCGGACGAGGGGCCCCAATGAACCAGCAACAGATGCAACCGCTGATGCGCGAAACCGCGTCGCAAACCGCCGGCCCCTACGTTCACATCGGACTCGCGCCGCGGCAGGCCGGCTTCGACATCTTCGAGAACAACTTCGGCAGCGTGCTGGCGGACACGCAGACCCGTGGCGAGCGCATCCGCATCGAAGGCCGGGTGTTCGACGGCATCGGCACGGTGCTGAAAGACGCGCTGATCGAGATCTGGCAGGCCAACGCCGACGGCAGGTACGCGCACCCGGCAGACCGCCAGAGCGGCAAGGCGAACGACCCGAATTTCCGCGGCTGGGGCCGCAGCTGCACCGACTTCGACAGCGGCGTCTTCAGCTTCGACACCATCAAGCCCGGTTCCGCGATCGGCCGCAACGGCCGCGTCATGGCGCCGCACATCAACGTCTGGATCGTCGCGCGCGGCATCAACCTGGGTCTGAACACCCGGTTGTATTTCAGCGACGAGGCGCAGGCGAACGCGAACGACGCGGTGCTGAACGTCATCGAGTGGGAACCACGCCGCCAGACGCTGGTTGCGCAGCGTGAAGAGCGCGGCGGCCAGGTCGTCTACCGCTTCGACATCCGGTTGCAGGGCGACCGCGAGACAGTGTTCTTCGACATCTGAGCTCGACGGCGCGCCGATCGCGCCGGCCGCTCAGATCGCCGGCGGCAGCACGCGGGCACGTTCGAGCCGGTCCTCGAGCTCGCCGATGTGGGCGGCGATCGAATTGCCGTGCTGTTCGAGCGCGATGCGAGACTCCGCCTGCAGCCGGTCGAGACGCGCCATCAGTTCGGCGCGCAGCTCGGTGAACCGCGAGGCCTCGGCGCTGTCGGCGAGGTCGCGCTGCGCTTGCAGCTCTTTCGTCTGGCGCCGCGTGTCCATCAGCGAGCTCGCCTGCATCGCGATCACCCACACCGTGAACAACACGCACAGGAACGCCACCAGAGCGAGCATCAACAGGCCGAGCGGTGCCTGCACGGTCGTGAAGCCCAGCGACAGCGGCGTGAGCGTGGCGAAGGCGCTCCAGTTGATCAGCGCGAACAGGCCGGCAAGGGCCAGAACCACAAAGAAGGCGATCGCACGAGCCATGGGATCCTCCTTGCCCGGACATCGAGCAGATCGCCAAGCGTAACGACTTTCGAGCCGCCGTCACACGACGCACGCCAGACGCGAGTTGGTTCCGGCGCCGCACGCTCCGCCAGCCGAGCCTGCCGGCAGGAACGCTCAGCTGCGCGTTCGTTCAATCCGGCGCGAGAATGCCGGCTTCGCGGTGTGCGTGGCCCGAGGCTGACTGCACCGTGTCCGGCACGAGCCCGAAGTGAGAGACACGAACCATGCAACCCGTCATCCACAGCCTGCTCGATACCGACCTGTACAAGTTCACGATGTGGCAGACCATGCTGCATCGGCACCCGCAGACGCAGGCGGAGTACACGTTCGTGTGTCGCAACGAACCCGCCTACCCGCTGGTCGAATTGCTGGACGAGGTCAACGTGCAGCTCGATCACCTGTGCCGGCTGAGCTTCGCTGCCGACGAGCTCGCCTACCTGGGCGGCCTGCGCTTCATGCGCTCCGATTTCGTCGACTTCCTGCGCATCTTCCATTTCCAGCGCGAATTCATCAGCGCGCGCGCGGCCGGCGCCAGGCTCGAGATCGTTGCGAGCGGCCCGCAGGTGCACGTGATGGCGTTCGAGATCTACGTGCTCGCGATCGTCAACGAGTTGTACTTCCGTCGCTTCGACCAGAACGCGGCGCTGCTGGAGGGACGCAAGCGCCTGCAGGCCAAGATCGCGCGCCTGCGCGAGTTCGAGCGGTTGCCGCGGCGGCGCCACCCGTTCGAGTTCTTCGATTTCGGCGTGCGCCGGCGCTTCTCGGGCGACTGGCAGCGCGAGGTCGTGGCCACCTTCAAGCGCGAGGTGCCGCAGTTCTTCAGGGGCTGTTCGAACGTGCTGTACGCGCGCGACCTCGACCTCGTGCCGATCGGCACGATGGCGCACGAATACCTGCAGACCTACCAGACGCTCGGGGTGCGGCTGCGCGACTTCCAACGCGCCGCGCTCGAAGACTGGGTGCAGGAATACCGCGGCGACCTCGGCGTCGCGCTGACCGACGTGGTCGGGATGGACGCTTTCCTCGCCGACTTCGACCTCTACTTCGCGAAGCTGTTCGACGGCCTGCGTCACGATTCCGGTGACCCGGTGGTCTGGGGCGAGAAGGCACTCGCGCACTACGAGAAGTTGCGCATTGACCCGCACACCAAGCGGATGGTGTTCTCCGACGGGCTCGATTTCGACCGGTCGATCGCGCTGTACGACCACTTCGCCGACCGCACGCAGCTCGGCTTCGGCATCGGCACCAACCTGACCAACGACATGGGACTGCGCACGCTGCACATCGTGATGAAGCTGACCCATGCGAACCGCCAACCGGTGGCCAAGCTCTCCGACAGCCCGGGCAAGCTGCTGTGCGACGACGAGACTTTTCTGGCCTATCTTCGCCAGGTGTTCAAGGTCGATAGCTAGGGCCCCGTCGCCGGTGACGGGCTGACGCCGCTGCTGCCCGCCTGGCACGAACGACTACCCTTATCCTTCGCGCTGGGTTCACAACCTTGTCTGCCCCGATGGACAAGGACATGACGGCGCTGCCGCCGGCTTGGGGCGTTGAAGGGTCAGGAGACGATATGGATCGCAGAGGGTGGTTGCAGGCCGCATGTGCCGGCGTCGTCGGTGTCGCGTGGCTGCCGGGATGGGCCCAGCCCGACGGCGCCACGCCTGGGCCATTGCGCAGCCTTGCGGTGCTCGACTTCGAGCTGGTCGACGACCAAAACAACCCGCTGACCAAGGCGGTACAGGAAGTACGGCTGCGCAGCGCGACTTCGCAGCTTCAGCAAGAGCTGGCGCAGCGGCAGTTGTATCGCGTGGTCGACCCGGCGCCTTCGGAGGAATTGCAGCGCAAGCTGCGTTCGCAACAGGAGTTTCTGTACCGCTGCGACGATTGCGCCGAGCAGGTCGGCCGGCTGCTGGGCACGGACCTGGTGATGGCGACGTGGGTGCAGAAGGTCAGTGAACTGATCCTCAACCTGAACGTCCAGATCTACGACGTCCAGGCGCAGAAAGTGATGTTCAGCAAGTCGGTCGACATGCGCGGCAACGACGACGTATCGTGGACTCGCGCGGTCCGCTACCTGGTGCGCGACATGGCCGAGAAGCGCGAGCGCAATCCGAAGTACGGACAATGAGGGGGCTCATTGCGCCGCGCGCGCATGGCAAGATGCGCGAATGAGCCAAGGCTACGGCATCGAGGCACCCGGCGAGCACACGCACACGCCGCACCGCAAACCCGCGCGTTACCTGATGGTCATCGACTCCGCCGGTTCGACGATCGCCCGGCTGTTCCTCGCGACGCGCGAGCTGGTGGGCGAGTTCGATGCGGGCACCGAAGAGGTTTCGCAGATGACGCGCGGGATCACTCCGTCCGCCGGCGCCACGGGGCCGGAATGGGACCGTGCGCTCGAAGGCCACAGTGCCGCCGAGCGCGGCGCCGCCGAGATCTACACGCTCGACATCTGAGGTCTCGGATGGCCGTCGCCGGATGGCCCTGAATGTCGAAAGAACGGCGATCCCCTGCAGCCCGATGATCGGCCCGGAGCCGACGCGGCGACCGATGGCCAGGCCTAAAGCCGCTCCATGTCGTGAATCTCGCGCTCGTGCGTCGGAGGCCCATCGAGGGCGACCGTCTCCCACCCGTTGTCGTAGTCGACGACGACAAATCGTCGATCGGGCAAGTGACCATGCGTCGTCGGGAACAGTGCAAACACCTCGTCGCCGGAATGAATCGCATCCACCACATCTGCAACCGGCGCGACGACTTCGGGCGTCGCCCATTGGTTCGTCCTCGTGTCCACCCTGCCCCAAAAAACCGAGGTGACGCGCCCGTCTTTATCGAGGCCGACTTTGGAAACCGCAAACACTCGCATGACGTTCCTCCGTGATTGAGCGAGCCCACCGGCGCCGCCTTGGGGAAGATGTCGTAAATCCCCTGCATCTTGCGGGCGGTAGGGCGGATCGTATCGCCGCTGATGATTGAGGCTGGATTCGATCGCGCGAGCACCACCGCCGCACCGCTGCGGTCTTTGGATGGACCGCGCGTCCTTGTGGCATCGGCGAACTTCGGCAGCGTGCTGCTGGCATCAGCACCGATTGACGCGGCGCGTGTTTGCCGCAAAGGTGGCGCACCCGGACCAGGAGACTTCGCATGACCCTTTCGCGCCGCACCGTGGCCCTTTCGACCGCTACCGCGGCCGCGCTGGTTTTGCTCAACGGCCCTTTGTTCGCGCAGGACAAGTGGCCGAGCAAGCCGATCACCTGGATCGTGCCGTTCCCGGCCGGCGGCACGACCGACGTGCTGGCGCGGCTGATCGGGCAGAAGCTGGGCGCCGCGCTCGGCACCACCGTGATCGTCGACAACAAGGGCGGCGCGGGCGGCAGCGTCGGTTCCGAAATGGCAGCGCGCGCCGCGCCCGACGGCTACACGATCCTCGGCGGCACGATCAGCTCGCACGCGATCAACGTCAGCCTTTACCCGAAGCTCGGCTACGACCCGGTCGCGTCGTTCATGCCGATCACGCTGATCGGCACCAACCCGGTCGTGCTCGTCGTGAACCAGGCGAGTCCGTACCACAGCCTGCAAGACGTGGTTGCCGCCGGCAAGGCGAAGAAGGCGCTGAGTTCGGCGTCGGCCGGCGCCG
>JANMAW010000431.1:0-4362 GCA_031360005.1 Rhizobacter sp. | reverse complement strand
CTTCTGCACGATCTTCTTCGACACGGCGCCCGATGGCGGCTGGTTCATGTACCCGCCGCTGACGAGCACCGAACATTCGCCTGGCATCGGTGCCGACTTCTGGCTGCTCGGAATCGGCTTCATCGAAATCTCGGCGATCGCGGGTGCGATCGAGTTGATCATCGGCATCCTGTTCACCCGCGCGCCGGGCATGACACTTTCGCGCATGCCGGTGTTCGCGTGGGCGATGCTGGTGGTGGCGCTGATGATCGTGTTTGCGTTCCCCGCGGTGATCGCCGGCACGACGTTGCTCGAAATGGAACGCGCCTTCGACTGGCCGTTCTTCATCGCGGAGCGAGGTGGCGATCCGGTGCTGTGGCAGCACCTGTTCTGGTTCTTCGGCCACCCCGAGGTCTACATCATCTTTCTGCCCGCCGCGGGGCTGGTGTCGATGATGATCCCGACGCTGGCGCGAACGCCGCTGGTCGGCTATCGCGCGGTAGTGCTCGCGCTCGTCGCCACCGGCTTCTTCAGCTTCGCGCTTTGGGCGCACCACATGTTCACCGCGGGCCTCGGCACATTGCAGGTGATGCTCGTCTCCGCCGCGAGTCTGGCCGTCGCTGTCCCCGCCGCGATGCAGGTGTTCGCATGGCTGGCCACGCTGTGGCACGGCAGTCTGCGCTACACCGGGGCAGCACTGTTCGTGCTGGGGTTCCTGTTCATCTTCGTGTTAGGCGGGCTGACCGGCGTGATGGTCGCGGTGCTGCCGTTCGACTGGCAGGTGCACGACAGCCACTTCATCGTCGCGCACCTGCACTACGTGCTGATCGGCGGCGTCGTCTTCCCGGTGTTCGCGGCGCTCTACCACTGGGCACCGCTGGTCAACGGGCACGTGTTGTCGGAGCGTCGCGCGAAGTGGATCTTCGGCCTGATGTTCGGTGGCTTCAACCTGGCGTTCTTCCCGATGCATGTGTCGGGCCTGCTGGGCATGCCGCGCCGTGTCTACACCTACGCTGATGGCCTCGGGCTGAACCTGTGGAACCTGTTGTCGTCGATCGGCGCGTTCGTGTTCGCGGCCGGGGTGTTGCTGTTCACCTTCGATGCGATTCGCACCTGGCGCCGGCCCGAGCAACGCAACGACAACCCGTGGAATGCCGGAACGCTCGAGTGGCTGCCGAGCGGGAACTACGGCACCCGAAGCATCCCGCAGGTCGTCTCGCGCGATCCGCTGTGGAGCCGGCCCGGCCTGGCGGCCGAGGTCGAAGCGGGGCGCCATTGGCTGCCCGGCACCGCGACGCGCCAGCGCGAATCGCTCGTTACGAGCCCGCGCCATGCCTGGCCGCTCCATGTCCTGGTGCTGCCTGGCGACAGCTGGCTGCCGCTGCTGGCGGGCGTCGGCACGGCCGGCTTCTTTTTGCTGCTGACGGTTCAGATGATGGTGCTGGCCTGGCTGTTCGGGGCCGTCGGGATCGGCGCGACGCTGGTCTGGCTGTGGGGCAGCGACCGCCCTCCGGGCCGGATCGAGGCGAAGGTGTCCGAACAAGGCACGCTGCCTGTCGGCGCCAGCGGTGCGCGTTCGCATTCGTGGTGGGCCACGGTGATCCTGATCGTGGTCGATGCGACGATCTTCGCGTCGTTCGTGTTCGCGCACCTGCACGTCTCGATGATTGCCACCGTGTGCCCGCCGCCCGGCGCACGGCTGCCGTCGGAGATGTCGGTGTGGAGCGGCGTCGCGCTGTGGGCAGCGGCAACGCTGGCGATGTGGGCGGCGAGCCGCTGCGACCTCGAGGGGTTGGCGCTGCGACGCCGGCTTTGCCTGACGCTGCTCGTCAGCGTGGCGTTCGCGGCTGCCGGCGCGGCGTGGGGGATCGGCTGGCTCGGCCACGTCGACGCCGGGCTGGCGCCTCGCGCCAACGCGTGGAGCGCGACCGTCGGCGCGCTGCTCGCCTGGCAGGGCTTTCACGTCGCGGTGGTCGCGCTGATGGCGGCGTATTTGCTGGCACGTCTGTGGAGCGGCCACCTGTCGCAGCGATATCGCGCCACGCTCGACAACATCACGCTGTTCTGGCACTACACGATGCTGCAGGGCGCGATCGCTGCGGTGATCGTGCACCTGCTGCCGCGGGTGATGAGCTGAGGGCCGCCGGCAATGCACGACAGCGCCGCCCCACACGATCTGCGCGACGGCCTGCGCGCCGGCGCGGTGGCGGCCCTGCTGCCCTTACTGGTCTGGGCGATCCATTTCGGCTTTTGTTATGCGTGGCTCTCCGTCACCTGCATGCCCGGCGTGGTAGGGCGGGAGATCGCGGGAATGCCGCTCACGGCAGTGGGATTGGTGGCTCTGTCGGTGGCTTGCGTCGGCATCCTGGGGTGGCTGCTGGCGCGCGCGGCAATCGTGCTGGCGCGAACGCACACGCTGGTCGGCATGGCGGGCGGCCTGCGCTTCGGGGCCGGCGCGCTCGCCCTGGTCGCGACGCTGTGGGCGACGCTGCCGATGTTCTTCGTGCCGGCTTGCGGCGGCTGACGCGCCGCACGCGGGGGCCGACCCCGACCGGTATCAGGAGGCGCACCAGTGTCTGCTTTCGTTTCGCGCGGGACGGCAGCGTCGACCCGCGACGGTCCGGCGAACCACCTGGCAGTCGGGTTTGCCTTCGTCAAGATTGGTGATGCCGACAGCTGCCGGTCGAAGACCACGGCAGCGAAGATGTAAACCGGACTGGGAAAGCTCAGTCCAGGCGACGCGTCGTCAGTGGTCCACCCGACGATCAGGGCTTGACGAATTTCAACACGAACTCGTCCTTGGGCTGCGGCGGGTTGGGGGTGTTCCGATCGCGCGGATCGGCTGGATTTCGCAGGAAACTTGCCTCCGCCAGCAGCTTGAATCCCGCAGCTTCGATCTCGCTGCGAAGAAAGGCCTCTTCGATTCGATGCAGGGTTCCCGACTCGGAGATCCCGGTGCCGCTCCTGCCAGCATGATCGGCGATGACATAGAGGCCACCAGGCTTGAGCGCGCGGAAGATGGCCCGGTTCATCTGTGCCCGGTCGACGCCCAGGAAGCCCAGGTCGTGGTAGTTGAACATCAACGTGACGAGATCGAGTTGTGCAACGGCCAGCGCAGGGGGCACGGGGTCGTCGAACGACCGCGCAACCGCGACGATCGTGGCGGCCGCAACGCCTGCGCTTCGCAGATTCTTCTCACGCTCGGCGAGTGCGACGGTAGAAGTGCGCGGCGGCGGCGTCGGGGTCGGCGGCGGCCCCGCTTCGGCAGCGGACGCCGGATGACTGGCACCTTCGGGCGCTGCGGGTGCCGGCGGTGCACGGTCGGGGTTGCGCGGCTGGCTCTGTCCGTACACCGTGCCGGTTGGCCCGATCGCGCGCGCAAGCAACTCCGTCGTGTAGCCTCCTCCAGCACTCACGTCGAGGGCCGTGATGCCCGGCCGAATGCCGATGAATGCAAGCATCTGCTCGGGCTTGCGGCGCAGGTCATTGGTGCGATCGGCGGCGCTCCGATCGGCACTCGCGACGATGTCAGCGATTTGCCGAAGCGAAACAGCAGGCGCCGGGGGCCCGGAAGGCTTCACCGCGCAGGCCATCAAGCACGGCACGAGGCAAGCACCGAGCAAGGCGCGATTAAGTCGGTGCGTGGATCTCATCATGAATTCTTTCGGCCATGTGGGTCGGGTGGCTCCGCCGGCGCGTCATGGCATGCGAACTCTCGCGCTCGGCCCCGATGGCGCCGCGCGGGGCCGAGCATGACTAAGGCGCCTCTCGCAGAGACGCCAGCCGCGCAGCTGCTTCCTTCTTGCCCAAGGCCCTGAGGGCCGCGATGGCAGGCAAATGCTTGGCCCGGGGGCGGACTTTGCCGTCTTCCCATTTGTAGACGGACTGTCCAGACGCGCCCACCAAAAGCCCACAGTCGTGCGCCGACAGGGCAAGCCGCTGCCGCTGTGACGCCAAGCCCTTCGCACTGAACCGGAGCGTGTGCGAAGACACCTCATTCGTTACGAGCGACGCAACTTTCGCACCGGGCTTGCTGAAGCGGCGCCGCTCCTGCTCCAACGCTTGAGTACGCCGCTTGAGCGCGGCGATCTCTGCGCGGTACACGGCTACGGCCTTCTTGAGGCCGAGGATTTCGCTGCGTACTTCTTTTCGAGCGACGCGGGAAATTTCACTTTTGAGGATGGATGCAATGTTTGGCATGGTGGCAATTGTGCAGTGGGGCCTGGTGGCGTTCGCAAGCCAGGCGGAAGCCGTCAACTGGGACCGACAGCCGTCGGGAAGTTCGACTCTGCCGTTTCGTGCAAACGCGGGCCACCGGGTCTTACAGGTCCGGGCTTTCGCAAGCGCAGCACGAATTTCAGTTTAACAAGTATCATTTCAGAG
>JANMAW010000393.1:0-4390 GCA_031360005.1 Rhizobacter sp. | reverse complement strand
GGCGCCGGCAAGTCGTCGATGCTGAAGATCATCGCGGGGCTGGAAAAGCTCGATGACGGCCTGCTGCAGATGACGCAGGGCGTTCGCATCTGCTACGTGCCACAGGAGCCGGTGTTCGAGCCCGGCCACAGCGTCTTCGAAGCAGTCAGCGAGGGCGTCGCCGAGGCGCGCGCGGTGCGCCAGGCCTACGAGGAGCACGCCGATGGCGTCGATCTCGATGCGCTGCAGACCCGCATCGAGGCGCTCGACGCCTGGAACTGGGAGCAGCGCGTCGACACGACGCTCGCCCAATTGCACCTCGACGGCGCGCGCGAGATCGGCGAGCTCTCGGGCGGCATGAAGAAGCGCGTCGCACTCGCGCAGGCACTGGTTGCGGTGCCCGATGTGCTGCTGCTCGACGAGCCTACCAACCACCTCGACCTCGATTCGATCGCGTGGCTGGAGGAACTGCTGCGCGGCTTCAAGGGCTGCGTGATGCTGGTCACCCACGACCGCGCATTTCTCGACGGCGTCGCGACCCGCATCATCGAACTCGACCGCGGCATCATCCGCAGCTACCCCGGCAACTTCAGCGCCTACGAGCGGCTGAAGGAAGACCAGCTCGCGTCCGACGCGCTGGCGAATGCCCGCGCCGACAAGCTGCTGGCGCAGGAGGAGGTCTGGATCCGCAAGGGCGTCGAGGCCCGACGCACCCGCAGCGTCGCGCGCATCCAGCGCCTCGAAGTCTTGCGCGGGCAGCGCCAGGCGCGGCGCGATTCGCTCGGCCAAGTGCGGCTCGAAGTCGATTCCGGCGCGCCCAGCGGCAAGATCGTCGCCGAACTGCGCGACGTGTCGATGCAGTTCGGCGATCGCGAAACGCCCAAGCTCATCGTCAAGGACTTCAGCGCGACCATCCTGCGCGGCGACAAGGTCGGCCTGATCGGCCCGAACGGCGCCGGCAAGACGACGCTGCTCAAGCTTATCCTCGGCGAGCTGCAACCCACCGGCGGCCGGGTCCGCCAAGGCAGCAAGATCGAGGTGGCGTACTTCGACCAGATGCGCAGCAGCCTGAACCTCGATGCCACGCTCGCCGACACCATCAGCCCCGGCAGCGAGTGGGTCGAGTTCGCCGGCCAGCGCAAGCATGTGATGAGCTATCTGAACGACTTTCTGTTCTCGCCCGAGCGTGCCCATTCGCCGGTGCGAACCCTCAGTGGCGGTGAGCGCAACCGCGTGCTGCTCGCGCGGCTCTTTGCCCTGCCGGCGAACGTGCTGGTGCTCGACGAGCCGACCAATGACCTCGACATCGACACGCTGGAGCTTCTCGAAGAGCTGCTGCAGGCCTACAAGGGCACCGTCTTCCTCGTCAGCCACGACCGGCGTTTTCTCGACAACGTAGTGACCAGCACGATCGTCTGGGAGGGCGACGAATCACCGGGGCGCTGGCGAGAGTACGAAGGGGGCTATGAAGAATGGAAGATCCAGAGCCAGCGTGCGCTGTCGTTGCGTGAACAGGCGACGCGATCCGCGTCGACCGGCAAGCCGAAGGACCCGCCGCCGGCGTCGAAGCCCGCTGCCGGTGCGGTGCCGCAACCCGCCGCCAGGCCACGCAAGCTCAGCTACAAGGAGCAACGCGAGCTCGACGATCTGCCCAAACGCATCGAAGCGCTGGAGGGCGAGCAGAAAGAGCTCGCCGAATTTCTGGCGCGCCCCGAGTCGTACAGCAAAGAGGCCGACCGCGCCGCGCGCGCGCAGGCGCGCCACGCCAGCATCGACGCCGAACTGCTGGCGGCGATGGAGCGCTGGGAAGTGCTCGGCGCGCGCTGAGGTCCGGCGCCGTCGGCGGCCTGTGCGATTGCCGTGGCGGCAGCTCGGACGCCGGATTCGGCCGCCGCGGGGCTGTCAGGTACCGCCGAACCAGCTGTCGCGCACCGCGCCCGGGTGCGAGCGGCTGACGATCAGCCCGGCCTGCAGGTACAGCGCATTCAACAGGCGCGCAGCGCGCTCCCGGTCGAATGCCGGCCAGGCGGCGATGCCGCTCAGTGAAGCGGCCTGCGGACGCAAGCGCTGGATTGCCGCCCTGAGCACGCCGCCGATCGGCAGCGCCGCCATGTCGAGCCCGGGCGAGACACGGTAGACCGCCGGGCCGGCGATTTCGGGCAGCAGGTCGCGGCGCGGGCCACGAATCGCCAATTCCCAAAGCAGTGGCGCCAGCGGGTGGTACAGCCGGCTTTCCCCGATCAGGTCGCGCTCGGTGTCGCCGGGCGCGCGCAACGTGGCGGGCTCGAGGTGCATCACGCGCAACTGCGACAGATGGCGCTCGACCAGTTCAGGCATCTCCATCGGGCAATGCACCAACCGCTCGTGCGGGAACACCGTCAGCGGGACGACCCGGTCCGAGCATTGCAGGTAAACGGTCACTCGCGTGGAGTGCCGTATGCAGGAGGCGACAACCTCGACCACCTCGGAGCCGCCGGTGCGCTGCTCGAGGCGCAGCAAGTCGGCCTGCAGCGACTCGCTCAACTGGGCGCGCCCGGTGCTCGCAGCGCCGCGCACGGAATCGCCGTCCAGCTCATCGAGGTAGCGCCGGTAGGCGCTCGTCTTCAGCAATTCCGGCGCGCCGAACGGGATGGTGGAGTCGAAGAGCTCGCCATGCATAAGCGCGGTATTTTCACGCCTAACGACGGCTTGCGGACGCTTCGGGTCGAGATTACCTTGGATTGAGGGTCGCCCGGGGTCGACGGCATTTCGACCGCAGGCCGGTCGAACGCGCGCCAGAACCGCGAACTTCAATGTCGGTGCGGGCCGTAGACTGAGAGCATGAGCAGCAGCGCGCGCGACCAGACCCGTGGCCTGTGGCTCGGGTTGCTCGGCGTGACCATCTTCGCGATGACGCTGCCGATGACGCGGCTCGCGGTCGGCGCGGCAAGCGACCCGCAGCTGCCGCCCTCGTTCGTCACCGCCGGCCGGGCCGCGATTGCCGGGCTGCTCAGCGTGGCGTACCTGCGCCTGACCGGCGCCCCGCGCGTGCAACGGCGGCATCTCGCCGCGCTGGCCGTCTCGGCGCTCGGCACGGTGGTCGGATTCCCGCTGTTCCTGAGCCTGGCGCTGCGCGACGTCGATGCGATGCACGCCGCGGTCGTGACCGGGTTGATGCCGCTCGGCACCGCAGCGGTGGCTGCAATTCACTTCCGCCAGCGGCCGTCGAACGGTTTCTGGTTCTGTGCGGTGCTCGGCTGCGCGATGGTGCTGGCGTTTGCCACGTTCCGGGGCAGCGGCCGGCTGTCGACCGCCGACGGCCTGCTGCTGCTCGCGGTGCTGAGCACCTCGGTCGGCTACGTGGCCGGAGCGCGCGTCGCTGCCGATCTTCCCGCAGAGCAGGTGATCTGCTGGGTGCTGGTGATAAGCCTGGCGATCACCGTGCCGGCCTTGCTCGCGACCTGGCCCGCGTTGCCGTTGCGCCCGAGCGCGTGGGGAGGGTTCGCCTACGTCACACTCTTCTCGATGTGGCTCGGCTTCTTCGCCTGGTACCGCGCCCTGGCGCTCGGCGGCACGGTGCGAGTCAGCCAGGTGCAGCTGGTGCAGCCCTTTCTGGCGCTGCTGTTCGCGGTGCCGGTGCTGGGCGAGAAGCTCGACGCCACGACCGTGCTGTTTTCGCTCGCGGTGATTGGCGTCGTGTTCGTCAGCAAGAAGATGCCGACCGACGCCGGCACATTGCCACCCGGGAAATCGTGATGAGGAATTCCACGCCATGGCGGCTGGCGCGCCGCACCGAACGCATGAACCCGTCGGTGATCCGCGAGATCCTGAAGGTCACCGAGCGGCCCGGCATCATCTCGCTCGCGGGCGGGCTGCCTTCGCCCGACACCTTCCCGGTCGAGGCGATGCGCGAAGCCACCGCGCGCGTGTTGCGCGACGCCCCGCGCGAGGCGCTGCAATACGCCGCCAGCGAGGGCTACGCGCCGCTGCGCGAGTGGGTGGCCGCGCAGATGGCGACGCAGCGGATGCAGGTCGATGCCGCGCAGGTGCTCATCACGACCGGCTCGCAACAGGGGCTCGATCTGGTCGGCAAGGTCTTGATCGACGCCGGCAGCCGGGTCGCGGTCGAGGCGCCGACCTACCTCGGCGCGCTGCAGGCCTTCGCGCCTTACGAGCCCGAGGTGGTCAGCGTACCTTGCGACGCCGACGGCCCGCTGCCGGGGTCGCTCGGTATCGCGCAGGGTGCGCGCTTTCTCTATGCGCTGCCGAACTTCCAGAACCCGAGCGGACGTTGCATCAGCGAGGCGGGCCCCGCCGGGGGGGGCCCCGCGGCGCGCGCCCGGGGGGGGGCCCGCCGGGAAATCCACCCCGCCCGGGGGCCCAGGGGGGGCGCCCCCCCCCCCGCGCCCCGCGCGGGGCGCGGGGCCCCCCG
>JANMAW010000355.1:0-6672 GCA_031360005.1 Rhizobacter sp. | reverse complement strand
TGGCTCGACGACTACGCTCCAAGCATGGGTGCGGCGCTTTCGTACTACACGGTGTTTTCCATGGCGCCGCTGTTGTTGATCGTCATCTCGATCGCAGGCTTGGCGTTCGGTGCCGATGCGGCGCGCGGGCAGATCTTCGGCGAACTGCGTGGCTTGCTCGGCGACGACGCCGCCAGATCGATCGAAAGCCTGCTCGCCAGCGTCAGCGAACCCACCGAGGGCATCGTCGCGACCTTGATCGGGGTCGCCGTGATGCTGCTGGGCGCAACCACCGTGTTCGGCGAATTGCAGGACGCGCTTGACCGGATCTGGCGTGCTCCGGCGCGCCAGAAGTCGGGCGGCTTATGGGGTCTGCTGCGAGCCCGCCTGCTGTCGTTCGGAATGATCCTGGGTATTGCGTTCCTGCTGATGGTGTCGCTGATACTTGGCGCGGTGGTTTCAGCGCTTGGCAAATGGTGGGGCGGCGTGTTCGGGGGCTGGGATGTGGTCGCACAAATCGCCGATCTGGTGGTTGGATTCGTGCTCACCACCGGCGTTTTCGCGATGATCTACAAGCTGATGCCGAGAGTCCATGTGCGCTGGAAGGACGTCTGGCTCGGCGCTCTCGTGACGGCCTTGCTGTTTACGTTCGGCAAGTTCCTGATAGGCCTCTACATCGGACGCAGCGGCATCGCGTCGGGGTTCGGCGCCGCCGGCTCGCTGGTAGTCGTGCTGTTATGGGTTTACTACTCCGCGCAGATCTTCCTGATGGGTGCCGAGTTCACCTGGGTCTATGCGCGCACGTTCGGCTCGATGCGGGGAATGGAGACTCCGGGCGAGGAGCAGCCGTCGCAACCCGAGGAGATACCGAGCCGATCGTCGAGCACGTCGCCTCGGGCGAAGGAGGCGGAGGTGGGCGTCGCGCCGGCGGCCGTGAGTCTCGATGTCGAGTATCGACATGGCTCGAACCCGGTGGGTCGCTCTCGATGAGCCATCGACAACGGTTGTCGGAATGGCCGAGGGCCATCGACTGTGGAGGATGACCACTCCCCGAAGACGATGGTGCCGGCTCCCGGGATCGAACTGGGGACCTTCCGCTTACAAGGCGGGTGCTCTACCAACTGAGCTAAGCCGGCAAATCCACGGCTGAACGAGACGTTCAGCCGGCGGGGATTCGAAAGTATATGGGGCGCGAGGCGAGGGTTCCGCCTCGCGCGACCGAGCCTACTTGACGCGCTTCAGCGAAGGCCGGCCTCCCGCCGGCGGCTCGGGCGGCGGAACCGGATCGACGGGCTCGGCTTCGGCCTCGCGCTTGCCCGCGGCCGCATCGGTCAGCGTGAGCCGGGGCGCGCGCGCAGGGGTGAGGATCGCGGGAACTCCGGGCCTGGCGGCGGGTGCCGATGAGGCCTGGCCGTCGCCGGGCATCGGGAATGCCATCCCCTGCCCGTTCTCACGCGCGTAGATCGCGATCACGTGGTCGATCGGCACGATGATCTCGCGCGAGGTGCCGCCGAAGCGCGCCTTGAATTCGATCGTCTCGTTGCCGAGCTTCAGCGCGGTCGTCGCTTCGAAACCGACGTTCAGAACGATCTCGTTGTTCTTCACGTATTCGGCGGGCACCTGGACCTGCGCATCGACGAACACCGCGAGATAGGGCGTGAAGCCGTTGTCGGTGCACCAGTCGTGCAGCGCACGGATCAGGTAAGGCCGGGTCGACGAACCTGCGGTGGCCGGGGCGATCGGTGGAGAGCTCATTCGAGTGCCAGTGCGCGGTCCGTCGGCCTGCAATTACTTGCGCATCACCTTTTCGGAAGGTGTCAGAGCCTCGATGTAGGCCGGGCGCGAAAAGATGCGCTCGGCATACTTCAGCAGCGGCACCGCGTTCTTCGACATGTCGATGGCGTAGTAGTCCAGTCGCCAAAGCAACGGCGCGATCGCAACGTCGAGCATCGAGAAGTCGTCGCCCAGCATGTACTTGTTCTTCAGGAAGATCGGTGCCAGCTGGGTCAGGCGGTCGCGGATCTGCGAGCGTGCTTTCTCGAGCTGCTTGTCGGTGCCCTTCATGCCGCGCGATTCGAGCATGTTGACGTGCGCGAACAGTTCCTTCTCGAAGTTGAACAGGAACAGGCGCACGCGCGCGCGCGCCACCGGGTCGCCCGGCATCAGCTGAGGGTGCGGAAAGCGCTCGTCGATGTACTCGTTGATGATGTGCGACTCGTACAGGATCAGGTCGCGCTCGACCAGGATCGGCACTTCGTTGTACGGGTTCATCAAAGCGATGTCTTCGGGCTTCGCGAAGAGGTCGACATCGCGGATCTCGAAGTCCATGCCCTTCTCGAAAAGCACGAAGCGGCAACGGTGCGAATAGGGGTCGGTCGTTCCGGAGTAGAGCACCATCATGGTGGCGGTTCCTTGTCGAGGGCGATCTCGGGTCAGTGAGACAGAGGTTCAGAAAACGGGGCGCAGCGGTCAGCCTGTCGGACCGCCGCTGCGCGCGGTGCCGGGCCGTGATCAGGCAGCCGGCGAGGGTGAAGTCACTTCACGTCTTTCCAGTACGCTGCATTGAGGCGCCACGTGAATACGGTGAGAACGCTCAGGAAGATCAACACCCAAACGCCGATCTGCACGCGCCTGCCTTGCGAGGGCTCGGCGATCCATTGAAGGTAGGCCACCAGGTCGCCCACGGCGTCATCGTAACGACGCTCGTCAAGCTTGCCGGGCGAGACCTGCTCGAAGCCTGCGAAGCGGTGCTCGGTCAGGCCCGGATCGTGAGCACTCTTTTCGTTGACGAACTTCGCGACACGTTGACCCTGCAGTTCCCATAGCACGTTGGGCATCGCCACGTTGGGAAAGGCGAGGTTGTTCCAGCCGGTCGACTTGGTCTCGTCGCGGTAGAAGGTGCGCAGGTAGGTGTACAGGTAGTCGGCACCGCTCCCCTTGCCGATGTCGGCGCGCGACCGGGCGATCACCGACAGATCGGGCGGTGGCGCGACCAGCCATTCGGTGGCCTGCTTCGGGTCGAGCGCCACCTTCATCGTGTCGCCGACCTTGTCGGACGCGAACAGCAGGTTTTTCTTGATCTGCTCGTCGGTCAGACCGATGTCGCGCATGCGGTTGTAGCGCATGTAGGCGGCAGAGTGGCAGTTCAGACAGTAGTTGACGAACAGCTTGGCGCCGTTCTGCAGCGCCGCGACGTCGGAAAGCTTCTCGGTCGGGAACTTGTCCCACGCGTAGCCACCCTCGCTGGCCGAAGCACCCGCGACGAGGCCGAGCGACATGAGCAGCGACAGAACGAACTTTTGCATTTTCTTGTACTCCGGCGATCGCTTCAGTGGGCGGCGAAGGTCACGCGATCGGGCACCGGCTTGAAGGTGCCGATGCGGCTCCACCACGGCATCAGCAGGAAGAAGCCGAAGTACACCAGCGTGCCGAGCTGCGAGACGTAGTTTCCGAACGCCGACGGCGGCTGCGATCCCAGGTATCCGAGCACCAGGAAGAAGAACACGAAGACACCGTAGAAGTACTTGTGCCAGTCGGGACGGTAGCGGATCGATTTGGTCAGGCTGCGGTCCAGCCACGGCAGGAAAAACAGGATGATGACCGAAGCTCCCATCACGACGACGCCCCAGAACTTGGCGTCGAAGCCGGCGAGCAACGCGAGCCCGGTGAACCTGAATGCACCGAATCCGACGAGCGTGCCGAGAGCCGCCAGAACGATGACCAGCTTGATCTTCGGCGAGAAGCGGCCCCGCAATATCGCCAGCGCGGCGGCGATGACCACGACGCCCGACAGCACGTTGACCATCAGGTCGGTCGTCGCGCGCAGCATCGAATAGTACGGCGTGAAATACCAGACCGGCGCGATGTGCGGCGGCGTCTTCAGCGGGTTGGCCTCGATGAAATTGTTGTACTCGAGGAAGTAGCCGCCGCCCTCGGGGGCGAAGAACAGCACCGCGCTGAAAATCATCAGGAAGATGCTCACCGCGTAGATGTCGTGCACGGTGTAGTACGGGTGGAACGGGATGCCGTCGAGCGGAATGCCCTTCGCGTCTTTCCTGGCCTTGATCTCGACACCGTCGGGGTTGTTCGAGCCGACTTCGTGCAGCGCGATGATGTGCGCCGCCACCAGGCCGAGCAGCACCAGCGGCACCGCGATCACGTGGAAGCTGAAGAAGCGGTTCAGCGTCGCGTCGCCGACGACGAAGTCGCCGCGGATCAGCAGTGCCAGGTCGGGGCCGATGAACGGCACCGCGGCGAACAGGTTCACGATCACCTGCGCCCCCCAGTAGCTCATCTGTCCCCACGGCAGCAGGTAGCCCATGAACGCCTCGGCCATCAGGCTCAGGAAGATCGCGCAGCCGAAGATCCAGATGAGCTCGCGCGGCTTGCGATAGCTGCCGTACAGCATGCCGCGGAACATGTGCAGGTAGACCACGATGAAGAACGCACTCGCGCCGGTGGAGTGCATGTAGCGGATGATCCAGCCGCCCGGCACGTCACGCATGATGTACTCCACCGAGGCGAACGCGAGAGCCGCGTCGGGCTTGTAGTTCATCACCAGGAAGATGCCGGTCACGATCTGGATCACCAGCACCAGCATCGCGAGAGACCCGAAGATGTACCAGAAGTTGAAATTCTTCGGGGCGTAGTACTCGCCCATGTGCTCGTTGTAGAGCTTGGAAAGCGGAAATCGGTTGTCGACCCAGTTCAGCAACTTCCGCCCCGCCGTGGCGTCGGCGGGGGCTTCGTGGTATTCGGCCATGGTTGGTACTCCTGGGGGTGCCGGCTTGGTGCCTGGTGCAGATTCGCGCTGGCGCGAACTCAGGCTTTCTTGTCTTCGCCGATGATCAACCGGGTGTCCGACAAATACATGTACGGCGGCACTTCGAGGTTGTCGGGCGCAGGCTTGCCCTTGAATACGCGGCCCGCCATGTCGAACGTCGATCCGTGGCACGGGCACAGGAAACCGCCCGGCCAGTCGTTGGGCAATGAAGGCTGCGGCCCGGGTACGAACTTGTCGCTCGGCGAGCAACCCAGGTGCGAGCAGATGCCGACCACCACCAGCAACTCGGGCTTGCGAGAGCGATGTTCGTTGCGCGCGTATTCGGGTGTCAGCTCATCGGGCTTGCGCAGCGAATTCGGATCGGCGAGCTCCTTGTCGACCTTCGGCAACTCGGCCAATTGCCCGGGGGTGCGCCTGATCACCCAGACCGGCTTGCCACGCCACTCGACGGTCATCTTCTCGCCCGGCTTCAGCGCGCCGACGTCGACCTCGACGGCAGCGCCTGCGGCACGCGCCCGTTCGGAGGGTTGGAAGCTGGCGACGAACGGGACGGCAGCGAAGCCCGCCCCGACGACGCCGGCGCATCCGGAAGCGATGATCCAGGTGCGTTTGCCGCTGTCGACTGGCTGGTCACTCATAGTATTCCTCGAACACGACATCAGGTCAGGGCCAACCCGTAATTCTAGCGGACGCGTCAGGCGTTTCGGTCCCGTGCCGGCGCATCGGCGCCTTGGAACACCGAGCACGCGCACCGCCCTGGCGACCGTTCTGGCCCGGTCCCGAGCGCAGCGGCAAATCCTTCGGAAGCTGCCAATTGATTTAACCGAAGTCTGGTGAATACTGCTGCGAGAACGCGTCGGTCGACCCCGGCGTCACGAAACCTCTCACAGGAGCGAGCAGCATGGGATTGGCAACCGAGTTCAGGGAATTTGCGATAAAGGGCAATGTCGTCGACCTCGCGGTCGGCGTCATCATCGGCGCGGCGTTCGGCAAGATCGTCGACTCGCTCGTGAAGGACCTGATCATGCCGATCGTCGGCAGGATCTTCGGCGGGCTCGACTTCTCGAGCCACTTCATCATGTTGTCGAATCCGCCCGCAAGCTTTCAAGGCCCGCTGACCTACGACGCTCTGACGAAAGCCGGCGTACCCGTGTTGGCCTACGGGAACTTCATCACCGTGGCGATCAACTTCATCATTCTGGCGTTCATCATCTTCCTGATGGTCAGGCAGATCAACCGGATGCGCAACGCCACGCCGCCGCCGGCCGCGACGCCCGAGGACGTGCTGTTACTGCGCGAGATCCGCGACGCCCTCAGGAAATAGGCGCGGCACACGCGAGAATCGCCGGGTGCCGGTGATTGCCGGCGCGTTGGCGCCGCTCGACAACCGCTGGATCGACCTCTGGGCTCATACTTGCCCAATTGCTGCACCGGTTATTGATTCGCCCGTCTGTCTGGCAGTTGCTCCGTGCCCGAGATGTCCCTGACCGAACCCCGACTGAGAGCCGCGCTCGACGCGGCCATGATCCAGATCACATCGACCGTGATGCCGGTCGCCGAGCGACTGCCCGACGGCCTCGATTTGACGGCGCAATCCAGCGCCCGTAGAGTCGAGCGCGATTTGCTAGAGGCATCGCAACTCGACCTGCGGCGCAACATGAGCGCATTTCGCCTCGTGTTCGCCACGGAGTTGCGCGCCAAGGTGGCGCAGGAGTTGTCGCCACGCCCGGATCCGCACCGCACGCTGGCGACGACCGACTGGCAATCCCTCAGCCTCGTCGAGAACAGCGAAATGGAAGAGCGCATGCTCTCCGATCGCATCGCGCAATCGATCTCGCATGCCTGCGAAACCGAGTCGCGCGAGTTCGCAAGTTACATGGGTTCGTTGATGCCCGACGGCGGCGCCGACG
>JANMAW010000317.1:0-14451 GCA_031360005.1 Rhizobacter sp. | reverse complement strand
GTGCCGCAGGAACTGCCGGAAAGCATGCGCCGTGGTCGCGAAGCCTCCGGGCACGCGCACCCCCGAGGCGGCCAACTGGCTGATCATTTCGCCGAGCGAGGCGTTCTTGCCGCCCACCGACTCGACATCGGTCATTCTCAGTTGTTCGAACGGGGCGACCAGGGCAGTCGCCAGCGGGTTGCTTGACATGGTGGAGCTCCGGGATGGTGAAAAATCGGGGCTTCACGGTCCCGCAGCAGCCGGCCCGAGCAACGCTCGAGGGCAGCGCCAGGCCGCGTGCTCGCTTGACTCCGGGTGGGTCGGGGGCGGCGGGAGGTGGCGTTCATCGGCTGGGGAGGAGGAGAAGACTTCGAGCGATTTTAGCGACGAACTGCCTATCATCGCGCCATTGCACTGCCGGGCACGCACGCCCTTCGCCATGCCCAATCGCACCGTGTTCTTCGTTTCCGACGGCACCGGCATCACCGCCGAGACCTTCGGCAATTCGATCCTGTCGCAGTTCGCGGTCAAGCCACGCCATGTGCGCCGCCCCTTCATCGACACCGCCGACAAGGCGCATCAGGTGCTGCGCGAGATCAATCACACCGCCGATGCCGAAGGCCGCAAACCGATCGTCTTCATCACGCTGGTGAATCCGGAGATCCTCGCGATTGTGAAGGGAACCGGCCCGGGCGCGGAGCAGAAGGGCCTGGTGCTCGACATGTTCAACACCTTCATCGAGCCGCTCGAAGCCGAGTTCGCGATGACCTCGAACCACCGCGTGGGCCGCTTCGCCGATGTGTCGAAGAGCCAGGAGTACACCGACCGCATCGAAGCCATCAACTTCTCGCTTGCACACGACGACGGCCAATCGGCGAAGAACCTCGCGAGCGCCGATGTGATCCTGGTCGGCGTGAGCCGCAGCGGCAAGACCCCGACCTCGCTGTACCTGGCGATGCAGCACGGCATCAAGGCAGCGAACTATCCGCTGATCCCGGAAGACTTCGACCGCGGCCAGATTCCGTCGACGCTGGCACCGTACAAGAAAAAATGCTTCGGCCTGACGATCGACCCCGAACGCCTGAGCCAGATCCGCAACGAGCGCCGCCCGGGCAGCAAGTACGCGGCCGTCGACAGCTGCCGGCACGAGGTCAGGGAAGCCGAGGCGATGATGCGGCGCGAAGGCATCGCGTGGCTGTCGTCGACGCACAAGTCGATCGAGTAGATCGCGACAACCATCCTGCGCGACCTGCGGCCGGATCGGCTGATGTACTGAGCCGGCACAAGGAGCTCGCCTGCGCGCGACCTTGCGGCGGGCGAAGGACGCCGCCGCCGCCGGCGTGAAGGCGGAAATCGTTGACGTCTCAGCGCCCCGCGCGCTGCCGCGCCGATTCATACAGGCACACCGCCGCCGCTGCCGCAACGTTGAGGGACTCCTCGCCGCCCGGCTGTGGTATCCGCAACGACTGCGCGCAGCGGCGCAACAACGTCGCCGAGACGCCCTGCCCCTCATGCCCCATTACCCAGGCACAAGGCCACGGCAACGGCGCGTCATGGATCGCACGCGCCGCATGCGAGCTGGTGCCGAGCATCGGCAATTGCATTGCGGCAAGCGTTGCCTCGTTCACCGCCTCCACCAGGTGCAGCCCGAAGTGCGCGCCCATGCCGGCGCGCAGCACTTTCGGCGACCACAGCGCTGCCGTTCCGGTGATCGCGATGACCTGGGTAAAGCCGAACGCTGCGGCACTGCGCAGGATGTTGCCGACATTGCCGGCGTCCTGGAGCCGATCGAGCACGACACTCGGCCGACCGACGTCGAGCACGCCCGGCCCCATCCACGGCACCGCAAAACACAGCGGCGCGGGCGTTTCGAGCGTGCTCAGGCTGGCCAGCAGCGCCGCGGGCACGACCGCCACCGCCGCCGCCGCGCTCGCGAGTTGCCGCAGCGCCGGCACCTGCCAGGCCTCCTCGCCGATCACCGCCTGCGCTGGCAAGCCACCTCGCTGCGCGAAAGCCGCGCACAGGTGCTCGCCCTCGATCCACACTTCGCCCCACTTGCGATAGGCCGACGGATCGGCCGCGAGCTTGCGCAGCCGCACCAGCAGCGGGTTGTCGCGCGACGTGATGGCCTTGACCAGCGCGGCCATGTCAGAGCAGATCGCGGACCGGCGCGAAGCTCCGGCGATGCTGCGGGCACACACCATGCTCGCGCAGCGCCGCCAGGTGCGCCGGTGTCGGGTAACCCTTGTGGCCGTCGAAGCCGTACAGCGGATGTTGCGTGTGCAGTTCCACGCACAGGCGGTCGCGATGCACTTTCGCGAGGATCGAAGCGGCCGAGATCGCCTTGACCTTGGCGTCGCCCCTGATGATGGCCTCGGCTGCCATTTTCAATGTGGGCAACCGATTCCCGTCGACCAGCACCTTGTGCGGCCACAGCCGCAGACCCTCGACCGCGCGCCGCATCGCCAGCATCGTGGCCTGCAGGATGTTCAGCGCATCGATCTCCTCGACGCTGGCCTGCGCGATGGAGCAACACAGCGCCTTCGCGCGGATCTCGTCGAAGAGGCGCTCACGCGCGCGCGCCGAGAGCACTTTCGAATCGCGCAAACCCCGGATCGGCGCCAGGTCGTCGAGGATCACTGCGGCCGCGACGACCGGGCCCGCGAGCGGACCGCGGCCGGCTTCGTCGACGCCGGCGATCAGTCCCGGGGCATCGAACACGAGGCCGAGTTGCTCAACCCGCAAGAACTTTTTCGATCGCATCGGTGGCTTTCTCGCCGGTGTTGCAGCGCAGTTCGCGGTGCAGTGCCTCGAAGCGCGCGCGCAGCGCTTCGCAGCGCGCCGGGTCGTCGAGCCACTCGAGGGCGGCCTGCGCGAGCCTGGCCGGGGTCGCATCGCCCTGCAGGAATTCGGGCACCGCGAAGTCATTCAGCAGAATGTTGGGCAAGCCGATCCAGGGCTGGTATTTCATACGCTTCATCATCTGCCAGTTCAGTGCGTGCATCGCGTAGACGATCAGCATCGGGCATTTGAACAGCGCCGCTTCGAGCGTGGCGGTGCCGCTCGCCACCAGCGCCAGATCGCACGCCGCGAGCGCCTCGTGCGAGCGCCCGTCGAGCAGTTCGATCGCGACCTTCGGCGCATGCTGCCGGCGCAGCGGTTCGACCACATGTCGCAGACCCGGCGCCACCGGCAACAGGAATCTCAGCCCCGGCCGTTGCCGGCTCAATTCGGCGGCCGCCTGCAGCAGGCGTGGGGCGATGTACTGCACTTCGGCACGCCGGCTGCCCGGGAGCAGCGCGATGACGGTCGCGTCTGCCGCCAAGCCCAGGCCGGCGCGGGCCTCGGCGCGCGGCACCTGCAGCGGGATCACATCGGCGAGCGGGTGGCCGACGTAGACCGCCGCGACGCCTTGCCTGGCGTAGATCGGCGGCTCGAACGGGAAGATGCAGAGCACCAGGTCGGTGGCGCGCCGGATCTTCTCGATCCGCTCGCCGCGCCAAGCCCAGATCGACGGGCTGATGAAGTGGATCGTCTTGACGCCCTGCGCTTTCAACTTTGCCTCGAGGTCGAGGTTGAAGTCGGGCGCGTCGATGCCGATGAACACATCGGGCCGATCCTGGCCATCGGCGCGCAGCAAGCGCTCGGTCAACTGATGGCGGATGCCCGAGATTTCGCGGTAGCGGCTCAACACCTCGACGTAGCCGCTGACCGCGAGCTTGTCGTGCGGCCACCAGGCTTCGAAGCCGTGCGCCGCCATGCGCGGGCCGCCGATGCCCGACGCCTGCAGTTGCGGCCAGCGCGCCTTCAGCGCACCGAGCAGCAGGCCACCGAGCAGGTCGCCCGACGCTTCGCCCGCCACCATCGCGATGCGAGGGGCCTCGGGGTCCGTCGTCGTCACCTTAGCGCGCGATGCCGCGTGTCGCGCGAGCCAGGAACTCGCTCATCATCGCGATGTCGCCGGCCGCCTGCGGCGCCTGGCCAGCGAGCGCGTCGATGGCCTGCAGCGCAGCGTCGAAGGTCAGGCCGGATCGATAGAGAAGCCGATGCATCTGCTTCACCGCTGCCAGCCGCTCGGTCCCGAAGCCGCGCCGACGCAGGCCTTCGATGTTGAAGCCGCGCACCGCGAGCGGGTTGCCGTCGACCATCATGTAGGGCGGCACATCCTGTGTCACCGCGCTCGAAAAGCCGACGAACGCATGCGCACCGATCTTCACGAACTGGTGCACGCCGGACAGGCCGCCGACCGTGACCCAGTCGCCCACGTGCACATGGCCGGCCAGCGTCGCGTTGTTCGCGAGCGTCGTCTGGTGGCCGACCTGCACGTCGTGCGCGATGTGCACGTAGGCCATGATCCAGTTGTCGTCGCCGATGCGCGTGACGGCCGTGTCTTGCGCGGTGCCCAGGTTGAAGGTGCAGAACTCGCGGATGGTGTTGCGGTCGCCGATGCGCAGCTCGGTCGGCTCTCCCGCGTACTTCTTGTCTTGCGGCGCCGCGCCGAGCGAGCAGAACTGGAAGATCCGGTTGTCGCGCCCGATCGTCGTGCGTCCCTCGATCACGCAGTGGGGCCCGACGCTGGTGCCGGCGCCGATGCGCACCCCGGCGCGCACGATGCTGTAGGCACCGATGCTGACGGTCTCGTCGAGCTCGGCTCCGCGCTCGATGATTGCGGTGGGGTGGATGCTCGCCATGCGCGGAATCCTCGGCGGGCGCGTCAATCGACGCGGCGCATCGTGCACATCAGATCGGCCTCGACGGCAATCGCATCGCCGACCGTGGCCTGCGCGGAGAACTTGACGATGCCGGCGCGTGCGCGTTCGAGCGTGGCGTTCAGGATCAGTTGATCACCGGGTTCGACCGGCCGCTTGAAGCGTGCGTTGTCGATGCCGACGAAATAGAACACCGTCTTGTCGTCGGGCCGCACCCCGAGGTTGTCGAACGCCAGGATCGCCGCCGCCTGCGCCAGCGCTTCCAGCATCATTACTCCCGGCATCACCGGGCGGTGCGGGAAGTGGCCGGTGAAGAACGGCTCGTTCATCGTCACGTTCTTCAGCGCCTTGATTCGTTTGCCGGTCTCGAGCTCGAGGACACGGTCGACCAGCAGGAACGGGTAGCGGTGCGGCAGCCGCTTCAGGATTTCGTGGATGTCCATGGTCATGCGTTGTCGGTGGCGTTCTTGTCAGGCGCTGCTTTCTCGAGGGCTCGCACCCGGTTCCGCAAGGCATGCAGTTGGCGCAGCGTGGCGGCATTCTTCTCCCACGCGGCATTGTCGTCGATGGGAAACACGCCGGTGTACTGCCCCGGCTTCTTGATCGACCGGCTGACCAGCGAGCCGGCCGAGATGTGCACATGGTCGGCGAGTTCGAGGTGGCCCAGCACCATGCCGGCGCCACCCACCGTGCAATGGCGGCCGATGGTCGCGCTGCCGGCGACCCCGACGCACCCCGCGAGCGCGGAGTGCGCGCCGATGCGCACGTTGTGGCCGATCTGGATCAGGTTGTCGAGCTTCACGCCGTCTTCGATCACGGTGTCGCCGAGCGCCCCGCGGTCGATGCAGGTGTTCGCGCCGATCTCGACGTCGTCGCCGATGCGTACCGCGCCGAGTTGTTCGATCTTTTCCCAGCGCCCTTCGGTCGGGGCGAATCCGAAGCCGTCCGCGCCGATGACGGCGCCGCTGTGGACGATGCCGCGCGCGCCGATCACGCAACGCTCGCCGAACGTCACGCGCGCCGCCAGCCGCGTGCCGATGCCGATGCGCGCATCGCGGCCGATGAAGCCGTGTGCGCCGACGACACAGCCGTCGCCGACGCTCGCGCCGGCTTCGATCACGACCAGCGGCCCGATCGATACACCAGCGCCGATCTGCGCCGATTCATCGACCACTGCGCTGCGGTGCACGCCCGCAGCGACCAGGGTGCGCGTGCGCGCCGCCCACCACTGCGTCAGTCGCGCGAAGTAGAGATACGGATCAGGGACGACGATCGCGGCGCCGCGCAGCAACGCGGCAGCGCGCAGTGCCGGCGCGACGATCACGCAGCCCGCGCGCGAGGCGGCGAGCAGCGGCTGCAGGCGCAGGTCGGAAAGAAAGCTGATGGTCGAAGGCGTCGCGCCTTCAAGGGGGCCGATGCGGTCGATGCGGATCGAATGCGCGGCCGCGGCGTCGCCTATGAGTTCACCGCCGAGCGCGGCAACGATTTCCCGCAATCCGGCATCGGCCACATCAGGTCACTTCGCGCCTTGCGCGTTGAGCGCCTTGATCACCTTGTCGGTAATGTCGACACGCGCACTCGCGAAAATGACGACGTCACCCTGCAGGATCAGGTCGAACTTCTCGGCGTCGTAGATCTGCTTGACGACCTTGTTCGCGCGCTCCACCACGGAGGCGAGCTCTTCGTTCTTGCGCTGGTTCAGGTCTTCCTGGAATTCGCGACGCTTGCGCTGCAGCTCGCGGTCCTGCTCGACCAGGTCGCGCTGGCGGCGGGTGCGCTCGGCCTCGCTCAACGTCGGCGCGTCCTTGTCGAGCTTGTCGGCGGCTCCCTTGAGTTTGTTGGCGGCGTCTTCGCCTTCCTTCTGACGCTTCGAGAATTCGGTCTCGAGCCGCGTCTGTGCGGCCTTGGCGGGCGTGGCCTCACGCAGCACGCGGTCGCTGTTGACGAAACCGATCTTCAGTTCCTGGGCCTGCACTCCCGCCACAGACACGAGCAGCAGCGCGACCGCGGTCGCGAACCTCGCGAGCCCCGCCTTGAAAGTAGAACTTTTCATCAGAATGCTGTCCCGATCTGGAATTGGAGTCGCTGGATTCTATCTTCTGGCTTCTTGCGAATCGGCGTGCCGTAGCTGAGCTTGAGCGGGCCCACCGGCGACACCCACGTGAGGCCGACCCCTGCCGACGCGCGCAGGCTGCTGGCGGTGAGCTTGTCGTCCTCACCCCAGACGTTGCCGGCGTCAAGGTAGGTGAACAGCCGCAACGTGCGATCGTTGCCGGTGCCGGGCACTGGAAGGTAGAGCTCACCGTTGAGGTTGAACTTGCGGTTGCCGCCGATGAAGGCGCCGGTCACGTCGACCGGGCCGAGCGAGTTCTGGTCGAATCCGCGAACGCTGCCGAGGCCACCGCCATAGAAGTTCTTGAAGATTGGGTAGGGACGCCCGCCCAACCCCTTGCCCCAGGCGAGGTCGGCGTTGAAGCCGAGCGTGAACTTCTTGGACAGTGCGATGTACTGCTGGAACTTGGCGTTGGTGCGCAGGTACTTGGCTTCGCCGGCGATGCCCCAGTCGAAATTCAGGCTCGTCAGCCGACCGGTGGTCGGCACCAGCGCGCTGTCGCGGCTGTCGCGTGCCCAGCCGATGGTCAGAGGGACCGAATTGCTCGTGTTGCCGAATTCGTAGACGTATTTCCGGTAGTTGAGCGGCAGGTTCGTGCCTTGAATTTCGGTGCGCTCGAAACCGACACCGAAGAACACCGTGTCGTATTCGCTGAATGGCACGCCGAAGCGGATCGAGGCACCCGGCGTGATGAGTTGGTATTCCTCGCCCTGGCTGTTCAGCGGGCGTTGGGTGCGGTAGTACACGTCGAGGTAGCGCGAAATGCCGTCGACGGTGAAGTACGGATCGACGGTGCTGAGCACCAGCGTGCGGCTGTACTTGCTGGTGTTCAGTTCCAGGCCCAGGTAATTGCCGGAACCGAACACGTTCTCCTGCTTGATCGAAGCCGACAGCGAGAGCTTGTCGGCCGATGAGAAACCGGCGCCGAGCTGCAGGTTGCCGGTGGCCTTTTCCTTGATCGTGATCGTCAGGTCGACCTGGTCGGAGGTGCCGGGCACTTCGTTGCTGTCGACGTTGACTTCGCTGAAGTAGCCGAGCCGGTCGACACGGTCTCGCGACAGCTTGATCTTGCGCCCGTCGTACCAGCTCGATTCGAACTGGCGGAATTCGCGCCGCACGACCTCGTCGCGCGTCTTGGTGTTGCCGGCGACGTTGATGCGGCGCACGTAGACACGCCGGGCCGGCTCGGCCACGATGGTGATCGCGACTGTGCCGTTCGCCCGGTCGATGTCGGGGCGAGCCTCGACCTTCGCGAATGCGTAGCCGAAAGTGCCGAAGCGGTCGATGATGGCGCGCGTCGTCTGTGTGACGGTCTCGGCCCGGTACGGTTCGCCGGGCCGGATCGCGACCAGCGTCTTGAAGTCCTCCTCCTTGCCGAGGTACTCGCCTTCGAGTTTCACGCCGGTCACCGTGAACGGCTGGCCTTCCTTCACATTGACGGTGATCGAGATGTCCTGTTTGTCCGGCGAGATCGCGACCTGGGTCGATTCGACGTTGAACTCGAGGTAGCCGCGATTCAGGTAATAGGCGCGCAACGTTTCCAGATCGGCGTCGAGTTTCGCGCGCGAATAACGATCGGCCTTGGTGTAGAAATTCAGCCACCCGCTGTCGTTCAGGTCGAACAGGCCTTTCAGCGTGCTCTCGGAAAACGCCTTGTTGCCGGCGATACGGATCTCGCTGATCTTCGAGGCCGAGCCCTCGGTGACGGTGAAGCTCAGGTTCACGCGGTTGCGCTCCTGCGGCGTGACCGTGGTGACGACTTCGACGCCATACAGGCTGCGCGTCAGGTACTGGCGCTTCAACTCCTGTTCGGCGCGGTCGGCAAGCGCCTTGTCGAAAGGCTGGCCGTCGCTGATGCCGAAGTCTCTCAGGGCCTTCACGAGCTGGTCCTTGTCGAACTCCTTCAGGCCAACGAAATCGATGTTCGCGATGACCGGCCGCTCTTCGACGATGACGACCACGACCGCCCCGTCGATGTCGATGCGCACATCCTTGTACAGGCCCGTGGCAAACAGCGCGCGCAATGCGGCGGCGCCCTTTTCATCGCTGTAGGTCTCGCCGATGCGAAACGGCAGTGACGCGAACACCGTGCCGGCGTCGCTGCGCTGCAGGCCTTCGACGCGGATGTCCTTCAGCACGAACGGTTCGACCGCCCATGCCGAGCCGGCCTGGAGGGCAGCAGCGAGCGCGATGCAAAGAAGGGTGGACTGGTGGGGGGTCGAGCGGGAAGAGGATCGCATGCGGTCGGTCATTGCAGGCCCAGGAGGCGGGCCACATCGTTGTAGAGAGCCAGGGACATCATCATGAGCATGATGGCGACCCCGCCACGCTGCAGCCGTTCAAGCCACAACTGGGAGACCGGCCGCCCCGTCAGACCCTCGAAAAGATAATACATCAGGTGTCCGCCATCGAGCACCGGCAACGGCAGCAGGTTCAGCACCCCGAGACTGACACTCACCACCGCCAGAAAGCCGAGGTAGTAGGCAGCACCCAGCCGGACGGACTGACCGGCGTAATCGGCGATCGTCAACGGCCCGCTGAGGTTCTTCAATGACGCCTGCCCGACCAGCATCCTGCCGAGCATCTTCACGGTCAGTGTCGACATCTGCCAGGTCTGAGAGACGGCCTGTGACAGGCCATCGAAGACACCGTAGCGCACCGTCACCATCTCGGGCATTCGGCCAGGGTACAGGCCGACCTTGCCGACCTTCTGCCCGCCTTCGTCGACGACGGTCGGCGTCACCGGCAGCTCCAGCACCTGGCCGTTGCGCTCGACTCGCCACTGCATCGCATGCGCCGCGCCGCCGCGTCCGCTCGCGCGGATCAGGTCGCGCACGCTCGAGCCGTCGGCCACCGCGACGCCATCGATGCTCAACACCCGGTCGCCGCTGCGCAGGCCTGCCACCGCGCCCGCCCCACCCGCCTTGACCTCGCCCAAAACCGGCTCGCTGAACGCGCTGCCCAGACCGACGCGCTGCATCAGTTTGGCATCGACCTCGCTGGTGCCAAGCGTGTCCAGACCGAGCACAACGTTGCGGCGCGAACGACCATCGTGGTCCGTCACCATCAGGTGCAGGCGCTCGCCCTGCACCACCGCCTGCGTGACCTCCCAACGCAGATCGGTCATCGAGCGCAGGTCGTGCCACTCGACGCCATCGATCGAATACGCCCGTGCCCAGTCGCCGGCGCGCAGTCCGGCGCGCTCGGCGAGGCTCGCGGTCACCGGCGGGCCCATCACTGCCTTCGGTTCGTCGACCCCGATCCAGTGTGCTGCTGCATACAGCAGCACCGCGAGCAGCAGGTTCGCGTGGGGTCCGGCGGCGACGATCGCGGCACGCTGCCACAGCGGTTTGAGATTGAAGCTGCGCTCGCGGTCACGCGTTTCGACCGGACCCTCGCGCTCGTCCAGCATCTTCACGTAGCCGCCCAGCGGCAGCGCGCAGACGACGAACTCGGTGCTGTCGGCCGTCGCCTGGCGGCGCCAGAGCACGCGCCCGAAGCCCACCGAGAAGCGCAGCACCTTGACGCCGCAGGCCACCGCCACCCGATAGTGGCCGTACTCGTGGATCACGATCAGCACACCGAGCGTCAGGATGAAAGCGAGAACGGTGACGATCATGAGGCCAGGCCTTTCACGAACTGCGCGGCCTCGCGGCGCACGCGCGCATCGAGTTCGAGCAATGAATCGAGGGTGTCGCAGCGATGGGACTGCACGTCCACGCGCTCGAGCGCATTCACGTTGACACTGTGAATCTGATCGAAGCGGATGGTTCCTTCGAGGAACGCAGCGACGGCCACTTCATTCGCCGAGTTGAGAACGGCGGTGCTGCCCTGCGGCCCCCGCAGCGTCGCCCATCCGAGCGCCAGCCCGGGGTAGCGCGTCAGATCCGCCGGCTCGAAGCTCAGTGCCGACAGCGTGCCGAAGTCGAGCGGGCTCGCGCCCGAAACGATGCGACGCGGGTACGACAGCCCGAAGGCGATCGGCACGCGCATGTCGGGGGTGCCGAGCTGCGCCAGCACCGAGTTGTCGCGGCACACGACCATCGAGTGGATGATGCTTTGCGGGTGAATCACCACGCGGATCTGCTCTGGCGTGAGGTCGAACAACCAGCGCGCTTCGATCACTTCGAGTGCCTTGTTCATCATCGTCGCCGAATCGACCGAGATCTTGCGGCCCATCACCCAGTTCGGGTGCGCACAGGCCTCGTCGGGAGTGACATGGCGCAGGCTCGCGGGGTCGCGGGTACGGAACGGGCCGCCCGACGCGGTGAGCAGGATGTGGTCGATGTGGACGCCCCAGAACGCGCGGTCTTCGGGCAGGCACTGGAAGATCGCCGAGTGCTCGCTGTCGATTGGCAGCAGCGTGGCACCGCCGGCGCGCACCGCATCCATGAACACCGCACCGCCGACGACCAGCGCTTCCTTGTTCGCGAGCAGCAGGCGTTTGCCCGCCTGTGCCGCGGCCAGGCACGGTGCGAGACCTGCTGCGCCGACGATCGCGGCCATCACGGTATCGACCTGCGGGTGCGCCGCCAGGTCGCACAGCGCCTGCGGCCCGCAGAGCACTTCGGTGCGCACACCGTTCGCCGCCAGGCGCGCGCGCAGGTCGTTCGCCTGTGCCGCGTCGGGCAGCGCCGCGAAACGCGGGCGCCACTGCAAGCACTGCCGGAACAACTCATCGACGCGGCTGTGCGCAGTCAGCGCGACCACCTCGAAGCGATCCGGGTGGCGGCCGATCACGTCGAGCGTGCTCGTGCCCACCGAACCGGTCGCGCCGAGGATGCAGATGCGCTGGCGCTGGGCGCCGTTCGACGGGGTGGCCGTTGCGTTCATGTCAGACCGTGACCAGTGCCATCGCGATCGGGAACACCGGCAGCAGCGCATCGACACGGTCGAGCACTCCCCCGTGTCCGGGCAACAACCCGCTGCTGTCCTTGGCGCCCGCGGCGCGTTTCACGAGCGATTCGAAAAGGTCTCCGACCACGCTTATCGCGGCGAGAAACACCACGGCCAGCACCAATCCCGCAAAGCCGAATCCGCGGAGCAGATGCGTGTACAGGCTGCGCGAATCCATCGCGAATGCGGTGTCGAGCCAGAGCCAGATCGCGGCGAGCGCGAGCGCCCCGATCATGCCGCTCCACACGCCTTCCCAGCTCTTGCCGGGGCTGATGGCGGGTGCCAGCTTGTGCTTGCCGAAGGCCTTGCCGCCGAAGTAGGCGGCGATGTCGGCGGCCCAGACGAGGCAGAACACCGACAGGATGAAGTTGATGCCGACCGACCTCGCCGCTGCGATCGCGAGCCAGGCCATCCACAGCAGCAGCAGACCGAGCACGCAGCGCGCCGCCACCGGCACCGACGGCCACCCCACCGGCCCGCCGCGCAGCACCAAGCCGCCGCCAATCAGCCAGACGAGCGTCGCGAGCCACCAGGCCGGGCGCGGCGGAGCATCGCCCCAGCCGGCCGAGAGCGCCGCCGCGCAGGCCGAGGCGAGCAACACGCCCAACGCAACAGACAGGGCGCCTGCGCCATTGAGTCGGCCCCATTCCCAACCCGCCGCAGCGATCAGCAACAGTGTCAAAACGGCGAACGGCCATGCCATCGGCGCGAACAGCGCCGGCAGCAGGAAGCCCATCAACACGAGTGCGGTGATGACCCGCTGCCTGAGCATGATCAGGCCTCCTGCCCAGAGCTCGACGGCCAAGAAGGAGCCCCGGCACGGCCCTTGGCAACCCGCGCCCTCACGGATGGCCGCGAACGCACTGAGCTTGCGAGCGTCATCTCACGCCTTGCCGAGCGCGGCGGTCGTCGCGCTCTCGACTGCGCCGAAGCGACGATCGCGCCGCGCATATTCGGCCAGTGCGGCGTCGAGTTCGGCATCGCCGAACTCGGGCCACAGGCAGTCGCTGAAATACAGTTCGGCGTACGCCGCCTGCCAGAGCAGGAAGTTGCTGATGCGCACTTCGCCGCCGGTGCGTATGAAAAGGTCGGGGTCGGGCGCGTGACTCAACGCCATGTACTTGTTCAGCGCGGCTTCGTCGAGATCGCCGGCCGCGATGCCGGCGGTGATGGCTTGTCGGCAGGCCTGCACGATGTCCCAACGGCCACCGTAATTGAAGGCCACCGACAACGTGATGCGGGTGTTGTGGCGGGTGTTGGCCTCGGCCTGTTCCCAAGCCTGGCGCAGCTTGTCGGAAACCTGATTGCGGTCGCCGACGATGCGGATGCGCACGCCGCGGTCGGCGAGCTTGCCGAGGTACTTGGTCACCGCCACCAGCACCAGACCCATCAGCCCCGACACCTCTTCGGTCGGGCGCTTCCAGTTCTCGGACGAGAACGCAAATACCGTCAGGTACTCGATGCCGCGATCGGCACAACTCAGCACGGTGCGCACCAGCGCGTCGACGCCCTGCTTGTGGCCGAAGAACCGCGGCATGAAGCGCTTCTTCGCCCAGCGACCGTTGCCGTCCATCACGATGGCGACATGGCGCGGCACGGCCGGCCGCAGATCGGACGCAGGATTCGCGCTCAACGCGGTGCCTGTCGGCAGGCCGGAAAGCCGGTGAGGGCCATGTCAGACCGCCATGATCTCGGCTTCCTTGCCGCTGACGAGGCGGTCGATCTCGCCGATCGTGCGGTCGGTGAGTTTTTGGAGTTCGTCGAGCGACCGGCGCTCTTCGTCTTCGGTGATTTCCTTGTCCTTCAGCAGCTTCTTCGCATGCTCGTTGGCGTCGCGACGCAGGTTGCGCACCGCGATCCGTGCGTCTTCACCGGCATGGCGGACCACCTTCGTCAGCTCCCTGCGGCGTTCTTCGGTCAGCGCCGGCATCGGCACGCGCAGAAGGTCGCCCTGCGCTGCCGGGTTCAAGCCCAGATCCGACTCGCGGATCGCCTTCTCGATCTTCGCGCCCATACCCTTCTCCCAGGGCTGCACGCTGATCGTGCGCGCATCCAACAGGCTCACGCTGGCGACCTGGCTGATCGGCAGCATCGAACCGTGGTAGTCGACGTGCACCTGGTCGAGGATGCCGGGGTGGGCGCGGCCGGTGCGGATCTTCTGCAACTCGCTCTTGAACGCTTCGATCGAGCGGCCCATTTTCTGCTCGGCGGTCTTCTTGATGTCGGCAATGCTCATGACAACACTCTCTTCAATGAACGGAAGGAACAACGGGTTCAGACGTGAACCAGCGTGCCCTCGTCTTCACCCAGCACCACGCGCTTCAGCGCACCCGGCTTGAAGATGCTGAAGACGCGGATCGGCAGCTTCTGGTCGCGGCAAAGCGCAAACGCGGTCGCGTCGAGCACCTGCAGGTTCTTGGTGATCGCCTCGTCGAAAGAAATCTGCGAGTAACGCGTCGCGCTCGGGTCTTTCTTCGGATCCGCGCTGTACACGCCGTCGACCTTGGTGGCCTTCAGCACGATCTGCGCGCCGATCTCGGCGCCGCGCAGCGCGGCAGCGGTATCGGTCGTGAAGAACGGGTTGCCGGTGCCGGCCGCGAAGATCACGACCTTGCCCTCTTCGAGGTACTGCAAGGCCTTCGGCCGCACATACGGCTCGACGACCTGCTCGATGCCGATGGCCGACATCACGCGCGCCGTCATGCCTTCCTGGCGCATCGTGTCGGCCAGCGCGAGCGCATTCATGACCGTGGC